>JANMSC010000489.1:0-2360 GCA_031388885.1 Gemmatimonadales bacterium
CGGTGTGGTGCAATCGGCGAGTTACGGTGCCCGCGCGTTCGGCGTGCGGGCCGGGATGCCGATCGCGCAGGCGGTGCGCCTCTGCCCGGGTGCGGTGTTCGTACGAGGTGAGTTCGTGCACTATCGCGACGCGTCGCGAGCGGTGCACGCGATCTTTCTGCACCACTCGCCGGTGGTGTCGATGGCTGGGCTCGACGAGGGGTACCTCGATTTCAGCGGAACCGACCTGCTTCATCCGGTGTCGCTGCTCGATGCCGCCGAGCAATTGCGCGACGAGGTGAAGGTGGCGACCGGGCTGGATGCGTCGATCGGGATCGGCAGCAACCGGATGATCGCAAAACTGGCATCCGACTACGCCAAGCCGCGCGGTATCTGCGAGGTGCGTCCCGGTTGGGAGCGCGGATTCGTGTCGGGCCTGCCGCTGTCGGCGCTTCCCGGCGTCGGTCCGGTCACCTCGAAGCGGCTGGCCGAGCGTGGCCTGCGCGAGGTGCGTCAGATCCAGGAGATGCCGCCAGTGGAGTTGGTGCGACTCGTCGGGCGTGACGAAGCAATGCAACTGACCCGACGCGCCGCGGGCCTGGGCGGCAGCACGCTCCGTCCAGATGGTCCGCCGAAATCGGTGAGCCGAGAGACAACGTTTTCGCGAGACGTGCGTGCGGCTGACGAACTTGACCGCGTGTTGCTGCTCCTGACCGCACGGGTGGCGAACCAACTGCGAGAGGAGGGCCTTGCTGCGGGTGGCGTCGTCCTGAAGTTGCGTCACGGTGATTTCGTCACGGTCACCCGGAGTGCGACGCTGTCGGCGCGCACCTCGCTCGACGCCGAGCTGCTTGCGGCCGCCCGCCCACTGCTGGCCGCGGCGTGGAGCGGAGCGCGCACCCGCGGGCAGCCGGTGCGCCTCCTCGGTATCGCGGCGACTCGGCTCGCGCAGACGGAGGCGCCTGATCTGTTCGAGAGCGCGGAACGGGGCCGCCAGCGGGATGTCACCGCGGCGGTTGATTCGGCGCGGGCCAGGTACGGATTCGACTCCCTGAGGAGCGGTGCGCTGATCGCGAGGAAGAAGGATGACAGACGCTCATAGTATCTTCAGGTATTACACGGAACCAGGTGACGCATCATGCCAACCCCCGAAGGCCGCACCATCGCATTCACCGGACCCGAGGCGATCGATGCCTCGGTGCTCGAGACGTTTCCTTATGATGGGCCCGACCAGGAGATCGTCACCACCACGAACGAGTTTTCAGCGGTCTGCCCCTTCAGCGGGTTGCCCGACCTTGCGATACTCACGATCAAGTACGTGCCCAGCGACTGCTGCGTCGAGCTCAAGAGCCTCAAGTACTACATGCTGAGTTATCGCAACGTCGGGATCTACCAGGAACACGCCACGGCACGATTCGCCGAAGACCTGCAGCAGCTGCTGCGCGCCAGGACGCTGACGGTGACGACGTCGTACAACGTGCGCGGCGGGTTTGAGACGACGTGTAGCGTGACGTTGACTCGATGAGCGATGGGCGATGATCGACGATCGACCTGTTCGCCCCTACTACCGCATTCTCCCCAGCGGCCATAACTTGCTATGCAGCAAGCAAGCTACTGCCTCCGGGGGTTGTCGTGCCGCTGGCTCCTTCCATCCGCCCCCGCGACGCCGAGCGAACCCGCTCGTCAGTCGTCGACGCGGCCGAACACCTCTTCGCCGAACGCGGCTACGACGCGACGTCTCTCGCCGACATCGGCGTGCACGCCGGCGTGTCTCGAGGCACCCCGGGATACTTCTTCGGATCGAAAGCCGACCTGTATCGGGTGGTGATCGACCGCTGCTTCGCCGATGCCCTCGACGCGATCCGCACCGGGCGAGCGCGAGCGCTCCGCAGCGGCCGCGGGGTCAGTGACGTGCTGGCTGGCGCGGTGAGCGACTATGTCGACTTCGTCGCGGCTCATCCAACGTTTGTGAAGTTGATCCAGCGGCGCGCCCTGGGGGAAGCCGCCGGCCTCGTGGAGCTGCCGCTGTCGCACGCGGTGGGGGACGAGGCCGTCGCTGCGCTGACCCAGGAACTCGGCTATCCACCGCGCGCCCGCACTGCCGTCATGCATGTGCTGCTGTCGCTGGTCGCGCTGACCTGGTTCCCGCAACTGCACGCCGAAACACTCGTCAAGTCGATCGGACTCGATGCGACCAGCCCGAAATACGTCGCTGAGCGCAAGCAGCACATCACCGCCCTCCTGCTCGGCGCACTTCCGCCACGCCCGACGCCATCCTCCAGAGCGAGACCCCGATGACCGACCTGCTTACGCCGCCCGTTCCATCCCGACCTGCAGCACCATCGGTCAATGAGGCGCGAGCGGTCGCCGAGGCCGCACGC
>JANMSC010000344.1:0-1602 GCA_031388885.1 Gemmatimonadales bacterium
CCCGGCAGGCGCGCCCCGATACTCATCACGGCCGACATGGTCGCGAGCATGAAGCGAGGGTCGGTGGTGGTAGACCTGGCCGCCGAGCAGAGCGGAAACTGCGAACTCACGCAACCCGGCCAGGCGGTCAACGTGAACGGGGTCACCGTGATCGGGTACACGGATCTCCCCTCGCGCATGGCGCAACAGGCGTCGACGCTGTACGCTACCAACATCGTGCATCTGCTCGATGAGATGGGGGGTGCGGAGAAATTCGCACTGAGCGAGACCAACGACATCGTGCGCCCCATGACCGTGCTCAGATCGGGCACGTTGATGTGGCCCCCGCCCAAGGCGGCCGAGCGGCCAGTAGCCGTCACGCCACATGTCACGAAGAAGAATCTCTATGGAGATCATCACGGCCCGCCAGCCGCCGAACAGATGTCACCCGTCTCGCGCTGGGGATTGCTGGTGGTCGGCGTGGCACTCTTCGGCATCGGCCTCAGCGCACCGCCAACGTTTCTCACCCACTTGACCGTCTTCGTGCTGGCCTGCTTCATCGGCTATCAAGTGATATGGAGCGTCACCCCCGCCCTGCACACACCGCTCATGAGCGTGACCAACGCCATCAGCGGCATCATCGTGATCGGCGGCATGCTGCAGGTGAACGGTGGCTCGGCGGCGAGCATCCTGGGCGTCGTCGCAATACTCCTGGCCACCATCAATATCGCCGGTGGCTTTCTGGTCACCCACCGCATGCTGCGGATGTTTCACCGGTGACGCCCTCTCTCCTCGCGACTTCATATCTGGGCGCCGCAGTGCTCTTCATCATGAGCCTCAAGGGTCTCTCACATCCCGAGACCGCGCGGCGCGGCAACCTGTTCGGCGCCATCGGCATGATCATCGCCGTACTGGCGGTCGCCATTCACGCGAGCCTCATCACGTCACCCCTGCTCATCGGGGCCGTGCTGCTGGCAGGCATCATCGGTGCGTTCGTGGCGACGAGGGTGTCGATGACGGCCATGCCGCAGCTGGTTGCCATTTTGCACAGCTTCGTGGGCGCGGCGGCGGTGTTGGTCGGCCTCAGCAACCAACTGCATCCGGTCGCACTGCTCGTCGGATCGGAGAAGACCATTCACGATGTCGAAACCTGTCTCGGCGTCTTCATCGGCGCCCTTACGTTCACGGGCTCCGTGATTGCGTGGGGCAAGCTGCAGGGCGTCATCCGGAGCAAGCCGCTCATGATTCCGGGGCGCCATATCCTCAACCTAACGATGATCATCGCCAGTGTCTGGCTCGGTGTGATCGTCGTGCAGGGCGACCAGCAAGCGATGCCCGCCCTGCTCGCCATGGCGGCGGTGGCTGGAGTGATCGGGATACATCTGGTGATGGCGATCGGCGGCGCGGACATGCCCGTCGTCGTCTCGATGCTCAACAGCTACTCGGGCTGGGCGGCATCGGCGGCAGGCTTCATGCTGTCGAACGACCTGCTCATCATCACCGGGGCGCTGGTCGGATCGTCGGGCGCCATCCTGAGTTACATCATGTGCAAGGCGATGAATCGCTCGTTCATCTCGGTCATCCTCGGAGGGTTTGGTGCCGAGGAAGGCGCGGCGCCGACCG
>JANMSC010000360.1:0-11454 GCA_031388885.1 Gemmatimonadales bacterium
GGATTTGCTTTACCGGCTCAACGTGCTGCCACTGACAGTGCCGACCCTGAGAGATAGAAAAGAAGATCTGGACCGCCCCGGTCAGATGGGTGCTGCCCGAGGCGGTCATCACCCGCACGATGGTCATTTCCGCGCGGGTCAGGGTCCCGGTCTTGTCGGAGGCGATGACCGACGCCGAACCGAGCGTCTCCGCCGACGAAAGCTTCTTCACGATTGCGTTGCGCTTCGCCATCCGCTGCACCCCGAGGGCAAGCACCACTGACAGGATCGCCGGCAGCCCCTCGGGCACGGCTGCCACCGCCAGGGACACGCCGAGTAGCAACACATCAGTGACATCGGCCGCGCTCCGGATATTGGAAACGAGCAGGATCGTGCCCACCACGACGGCCGCAATGACGACGACCGCGATTCCCAGCATGCGTCCGATGCGCCCGATTTCCTTCTCCAGCGGTGTCGGCGACTCCGCGGTGGCTTCGAGCATTTCGGCGATCGCACCCATCTCGGTATCCATCCCGGTCGCCGTGATCACAGCGCGACCGGTGCCCTGCGCAACGGCCGTGCCCTTGAAGACCATGTCGAGTCGGTCACCGAGCGCCGCCGGTTCGCGGAGCGTGGTGATGTCTTTGAGCACGGCTTCGCTTTCGCCGGTAAGCGACGCTTCCAGCACGCGGAGTGACTTGGCATCAACCAAGCGCGCGTCCGCCCCGACCGCGTCACCCTCCCCGAGGACGAGCACGTCCCCACGCACCAGCTCGGAACTGGGGACACGCGCCACCTGACCGTCACGCATGACGGCGGAGTTCACTGCTGTCATCCGGGCCAATGCCGCCACGGCGTCCTCCGCCTTGGCTTCCTGCACATAGCCCAGCACGCCGTTGAGCACGACGATAATCGCGATGACGACCGCATCCACCGGCCAGCCAACCAGGCCCTCAATCACCCAGGCCACAAGCGCGATGGCAACCGCGGCGAGCAACAGATAGACCAGGGGATCATGAAAGTGCGCCAGAAATCGGCGCCACGCTGGTCGTCGCGGGGCGGAGTGAAGTTCGTTGGGACCGTTCTCCACCAACCGGCGCAACGCCTCCGCCGACGTGAGCCCGCGTGCGACATCAACCCCAAGGGCTCTCGCTACTTCATCAACATCCGTTACGGACGGATCACCGAGCCTGTCTGCCTTCGCCGCAACGCCTGGCTGCGCGTCGGGCTCGGTGTGGCCGGCGTGGTCAGCCATGGGACCGGCCAGTGAAGGAATGGTTGGCGCCGGCTCGACGGCGGGTGCGACCGGGGCACCTGTCGGCACAGCAGCTTCCGGCGTCGAAGGCGGCGCCGCTGACTCGCCCTCAGACTCATGAGCACGTTGGCGCACAGCCGACTTGATATCGGCGACATCGAGTCGGGTTTCGTCGTAGCGCACTGTCGCGCTTCCCGCAGCGTGATTCACTGTAACACTTTCGACGCCTGGCACCTCGCCGATCCGTTCTTCGACTCCGAGCACGCTCAATACCGATAGCATATCGTGCACGTCGATGACGCTCGTTTTCACCGCAATTCCTTCGTTGGTTTCACGGCCACAGCGCATCGATATCACTCATTTTCTTCGCACGTCCTTGATGGCGTTCTCTGCGCATGTCGGCCTAGATCACGGACCAAGCCCTGTGATCCGAGGTGGCGCCGCGCGCGTCATGCCAATTGCGCGCGGCGTGTGTGGGGCTAACGCTTGTGCGACCCCATGTCGCCATGCTGCTTCTCGGCTGCGGCAGCGGTGGGTTGCGGCGTAGCGGGCGTGGGTGCGGTCGCGGAAGGCTTCGGTGCCGCAGCCCCCTCCAGCGACGGCGCCGCGGGAGGCGCCGCAATGTTCTGCTGAGCGGCGTCTTTGGAATCCGCGCCCGCCTTGGCAGGTGCGACCGCAACCGTTTTCGGTGCGGCCGGTGCGCCACCCGCAGGCGGCCCGCCCCCACCTGCGTGGCCTTTGTGACCGTCGTTGGGCGAAGCGGCGGCGGGCTCGCCGGATTCATGCCCTTGTTGCCGCACGGCCGACCTGATATCGGCAACGTCGAGTCGGGTTTCGTCGTAGCGCACGGTCGCGGTTCCCGCCGCGTAGTTGACTGTCACGCTTTCGACACCTGACACCTCGCCAATCCGCTCTTCCACGGCGATCACGCTCAATACCGACAGCATGTCGCGCACTTCAATCACGCTCGTTTTCATCGGGCCTCCGTGGTCTGTTCAACTTCAGGATGCTGCGGGAATTCGATGCCGCATGTGTCGTGCTGCGGGGGTCGGATGCGGCGTTGACGGGCAAATGTCTTGTTCCTCATGTTTCCCTCGGGCTTGCCGGCGTGTGCACTCATGGCGCACCCAGAGCGGCCGGGCCGCGATCATTCCAGGCGTGTATGACGGGCTCGCTCAGGTCGTGATCGTACCCCAGAGTGCTCACGGACGCGGTGGCGAGCAGCAGGCGGCGTCCGTCGAGCGCCGCGAGCCCGATCCAGCGAGCGGCAAGTATCCGCAGTATCTCGCGGTGGGCGAAGACGAGCACGTTCCCGCTGCGGGCGCGAATCCGGCCGATGACACGGTCCGCACGCGCGCCGACGGAATCGAGCGTCTCGCCGCCGGGACATCCGTCGCGGAAAAGTCGCCAGCCCGGCCTCTCCAACTCAATATCGGCAGTGCTTCGGCCGTCGTAGGCGCCGTAGTCCCATTCCATCAGGTCATCGTCAGGTGCGATAACGGCTCGTGGCAGCGCCAGCACGGCGGTGCGGTGGGCGCGTTGCAGCGGACTGGTGAGTATGCGATCAACGCGCAGTGCCGTGAGCCTCGCCCCGAGATCGCGCGCCTGGCGCTCCCCTTGCTCGTTCAGTGGAAGGTCGGTACGGCCAGTATGCTGCGCTGTCAGCGTCCACGCCGTTTCGCCGTGGCGCACCAGGTAAACGGTTGCTCGCGCCTGGCTCATGCCGCTGCGCCATCTTCGGCCTGGGGTGCACCCCAGCGCCAGTCGCGGATTTCCGGCATGTCTTCGCCGTGCCTTCGGATATACTCCGAATGCTCGACGAGCTTGTCCTGAAGTTGCTGCTTCAGATAGGCGCCCTTGGCGCCCACGTTCGGCACACGATCGATCACGTCCATCACCAGGTGGAAGCGATCGATGTCGTTCAGCACGGTCATGTCGAAGGCGGTGGTGACCGTCCCTTCTTCCTTGTAGCCACGGACGTGCAGGTTCTGATGGTTCCTTCGACGGTAGGTCAGCCGGTGGACCAACCACGGGTATCCATGGAAGGCGAAGATGATCGGCTTGTCCTGAGTGAAGAGTGAATCAAAATCTGTATCGCTCAACCCGTGTGGGTGTTCGGTTTGTGACTGCAACTTCATGAGGTCGATGACGTTGACGACCCGGATGTTCAGCTCAGGCAGATGCTCGTGCATGATGGAGACGGCGGCGAGCGTCTCCAGCGTGGGCACGTCGCCACAACATGCCATGACCACGTCGGGTGCAACGCGCTGGTCGTTACTGGCCCACTGCCAGATGCCGATCCCCGCGGTGCAATGCTTGACGGCGGCGTCCATCGTCAGCCATTGCGGGGCCGGGTGTTTGCCCGCGATCACCACGTTGACGTAGTGGCGGCTGCGCAGGCAGTGGTCCATCACCGACAGCAGACAGTTTGCATCCGGCGGCAGGTAGACACGCCCGATCTCGGCTTTCTTGTTCATGACGAGATCGATGAATCCCGGATCCTGGTGGGTGAAGCCGTTGTGGTCCTGCCGCCAGACATGCGACGCCAGGAGGTAGTTCAGCGAGGCGATCTTCCGCCGCCACGGCAGGTGCGACGTGACCTCCAGCCACTTGGCGTGCTGGTTGAACATCGAATCGACGATATGGATGAACGCCTCATAGCAGTTGAAGAGTCCATGTCGCCCAGTGAGCAGGTAGCCCTCGAGCCAGCCCTCGCATTGGTGCTCGCTGAGCATTTCCATCACGCGCCCCGTGGGCGCGAGAAATTCGTCGTTCGGTGTCGTCGCCGCGTCCCATTGGCGGTTGGTCACTTCAAAGAGGGCTTCCAAGCCATTGGAGAGCGTCTCGTCCGGGCCAAAGACCCGGAAATTCCGCTGCTCACCGTTCAGCTTCGTCACATCGCGCAGAAACCGCCCGAGCACATGCGTGTCGCCAATGCCGCGCACCCCCGGCGCGGGCACGTCCACCGCGTAGTCCCGGAAATCCGGCATCAGCAAGTCGCGGAGCAGAATGCCGCCGTTGGCGTGGGGATTCGCGCCCATGCGTCGTTCGCCCTGCGGTGCAAGCGCAGCCAGTTCCGGTTTCAGGCGACCCTGTTCATCGAAGAGTTCCTCGGGCCGATAGCTTCTCAGCCAGTTTTCCAACAGCGCGAGGTGTTCGGGATGGGTGACCGGGTCGGAAAGCGGCACCTGGTGCGAACGAAACGTGCCTTCCACCTGCCGGCCGTCAACCATCTTTGGCCCTGTCCAGCCCTTGGGTGAAGCGAGAACGATCATCGGCCAGCGCGGGCGCGTGGTGTTGCCGTGCACGCGGGCCGCCTGCTGGATTGCCTTGATCTGCTCCACCGCCGTGTCGAGCGTCGTGGCCATGGCTTCATGCATCAGGCCGGGCTCGTGTCCCTCGACGAAGTAGGGCGTCCACCCGTATCCGCGGAGCAACTGCTCCAGTTCCTCACGAGTAATGCGGGCGAGCAGGGTCGGGCTGGCAATCTTGTACCCGTTGAGATGCAGGATCGGCAGCACGGCGCCGTCGGTTGCCGGATCAAGAAACTTGTTGGAATGCCACGCCGTGGCGAGCGGTCCGGTTTCTGCTTCGCCATCGCCGATGACGCAGGCGACGACGAGATCGGGATTGTCGAACACCGCGCCGAACGAATGGCTGAGCGAATACCCCAGTTCCCCGCCCTCGTGAATCGACCCGGGCGTTTCCGGTGATGCGTGACTGGGAATCCCTCCAGGAAACGAGAACTGAAGAAAGAGCTTCCGCAGCCCATCCTCATCCTGGCTGATGCTGGGATAGATCTCGCTGTACGTGCCCTCGAGATACGTGTTGGCCACGACGGCCGGGCCACCGTGCCCCGGCCCGGAGACATAAATCAGGTCGAGGTCATACTTCTTGATCACCCGGTTCAAGTGCACATAGATGAAGTTCTGCCCGGGAGTCGTGCCCCAGTGTCCCAGCAACATCCGCTTCACATCCGGGAGTGTCAGCGGCCGCTTCAGCAGCGGGTTGTCGAACAAGTACATCTGACCAACCGACAGATAGTTGGCAGCCCGCCAGTACGCGTCCATCTGGTGGAGCAGATCCGGGGTGAGCGTCGTGGTTGTCATGGCTTACATGTCCTGAGTCGGGTCGAGTTTGAGGACGCGCGTGACCGCTCTCGCGATCATGAGCTCCTCGTCGGTGCGAATGACCCGTACCCTGACTCGACCGGCGACCGGCGAAATCAGCGGAGCATTCTTCACGTTGCGCTTCTGGTTGACTTCGATGCCGAGAAAGCCAAGTCCATCGCAGATTCGCTCCCGGATGACGGGCGCGTTTTCGCCGATGCCGCCCGCGAAGACGAGCGTATCCAGTCCGCCGAGCGCCGCGGCGAAAGAGCCGATCCCCTTTTTCGCCTGGTAACAGAAGAGTGCCACTGCTTCCGCCGCTCGGACATCGGTAGCTTCACGCGCGCACAAGTCGCGCAGGTCCGAGCTGATCCCTGACACTCCAAGCAACCCGGATTCGTGGTTCACCATCTTCTGAAATCGCGCCGCGCTCATCCCCTCGGTTCGGGACAGGTAGTACATCAGGCCCGGATCCAGGTCGCCCGTGCGGGTGCTCATCACCAACCCGGACGTGGGCGTGAAGCCCATGCTGGTATCGAAGCTTTTGCCGTGGCGTACGGCAGCCAGGCTGGCACCATTTCCAAGATGCGCGAGGATCATCCGGCCCCGCGAGGCCGCGGGATCGATGCGTCCCAGTTCCTCCATCAAATACGCATAGGACAGCCCGTGGAAACCGTAGCGCTCGACGCCCTTTGCCGCATAGTGGCGCGGGAGCGGCAGCAGCTTCGCGACCCGCGGCATGGCGCGATGAAACGCGGTGTCGAAGCACGCCACCTGGGGCAGCCGCGGATGGCGCCGTCTCACCGCCTCGATCAGCCCGATCTCGCGCGGCAGGTGATCCGGAGCATACGGCGTGATACGGTGCAATTCCGCGAGCAATCTGGGCGTGACCCGCGCCGGCTCGGAATGCTTCATGCCATGCACCACACGGTGTCCCGCGGCTTTGATCGAGGTAAAAAACGGCTGCTCCTCGAGCCAGTCCAGCAGAAAAGCTGCAGCAATGCGGTAGTCTGCAGCGGCGAGGCGGCGAGGGACCAGCGATTTTCCATGCGGATCACTGACGACGAAGTTCGTGCCGCGTACACCGATGCGATCGATCTTTCCGTCGAGCCGCCGCCGCAGCGTCACACCTGCCTCATACACCGCAAACCGGATGCTCGACGAGCCGCCGTTGATCGTCAGGACATATGGCACCGCCGTTTTCATGGGTCGACTCCCCGCGTCTCTACGACCTCTCCATGCGGTGCGCGCTGACTGTGCCGCAACAACCGCCCGCCTTGTCCACGACGGGCACGCTGGTGGCGCGATGCTCGTGGAGTTTACGGCGCGCAGCTTCAACTGGCTCATCCGCACCACAACACGCCGACGCGGGTCGCATGATCTCTTTGACGCGGACCTCAGAGGCCTGGCGGTCATCAGCGGCCACACCGCAACACACATCGCGCTCGGTGACCACGCCGACCAGTTTCAGGTTTGCCACATCTTCTACCACAGGCGCGCAGCCGCAGCCCGACTCGCGCATCGCTCGCGCGGCATGTGCCGCCGTGTCGTCCGGCGTACAGCACGACGACGCGGCGATTGGTGTCGTCACATCACGGCAACAACTCATTGGCCATTCCTCCTTCAGTCGTGGAGATCGACATTCACGCGACGAGTGTGTTGTCCGCCAACCACAATCGACGCGCACCTCGCTGGCGGTGGTATCGTCGGCTCTTCACAGGTATTTCACTTGCTGAAGAAGTGCTGGGTGTCCCGCACCATTCGCCGCGTACACCACTTCGCGTACGCTCGCCCGAGGAGCCGACCAAGCAACCGCGAGATCCCCTTCGTCGGAAGGTCGTAATCGATCGCGACTCGAAGCCGTGTGGTAGTCTCAGCCGGTATCAGGTCGAAACCCATGCGGTAAGAACCAATGACGAGGAGCCGCGGCTCGTCGACGGTTTCCCATGTTTTGGTCAACGGCGGCTCACGCCTGGTCACAACCTCATCAAGATGCAATCGAAGCCCGAATACCCGGCCACGCAGAACAATGTGCGATCCGACCGCGCGTCCCTCCTGCGCGTCGAGCACGGTGTCCATTTTTCCCCATCCCAGTTTCCACGATCTTCTGCTCATGTGTTCTGTCAGGCGAGTCTGATCGTCGAGCAGATCGAAGACCCGCTCGGCCGGCGCATTGATCGGTGCGCTGTGTTTCTCATGCCGGCTGTACATCGGTTGCCTCCGCGTCGGCCTTGGTCTCGTGCACCGTCCCCTCGGGGTGGATCGGCGGAACCGCACCTCCTTCGCCCACCGCGTGCTCCTGGGTCTGGCTCAACACGAAGCGTGCCGCTCCCAGTTCGATCCGGAAGAATTGTCCGTTTCGATCGATCCGACGTAACCGGTCATTGTCCTGTTCCTTCCGAGCGATGTCGTGATGTTTCGTGCCGCGTAGGCAGTCGGGGCGTGCACAACCAGCATGTTGCATCGCGCCCTTGTGCGGTAGTTCGGTGGCCGCCGATGGCTGAGGTGGTGCGCGTTATCGTGCGTGCTGCGGCGCGCCAGCGCCCCACCGGCGAGTGAGACGGTTGTAGATTGGGACAAACACGAGTCCGGCGTATGCCCCGTAGAGGAAACTCTCAATCAACCCCAGGCCGAAGCCCCCAATGGTCAGCCACTTGAACGCCGGCAGCACCATCTCCAGAAACGTCGCCATGTGCAGACTCGGCGGGACGATCAACCCGTAGATGACGCACACGATGAAGCTGATGGCGGCAAAAATTCCCAGCGACCAGCTTACGATCTTGACATTCAGCATTGCCTATGCTCCTTGACGCTTCGCAGTTCTTTCGTGCCAGCTCACGCGAACGGCTCGTTCCATCCGCTCGCCGAGTGCCACTGAACGCAGCCGATTCAATGCTGATGCCCGCCTGACGTCGTGTTCACAACGCGGCCTTGCGCGTTGTCCGGGGCGCCCTCATTGCTGCGCTGCGGGCGATCCCCTCCGCCGTGCCCTCCATGCCCACCGTGTCTGCCGTGGCCGAACATGTGCATTGCGATAAAGGCGATAAAGATCAACACCGAGAACCAGTTTGCTGTCAGCCACGCCATGCGGTTGCTCCTTCAGGATGGTCGTCCCCCGGTCCTGCCGCTATGCTGCACTCAGGCTGGGACTCCTACATTCCAAGACGTCACACGTGAGCGGAAGGCACACAAGCTCACGCCACGCCGCAGGTGCAGGCGCAGGCGGTGTGAGACAATTTCTCAAGGGTGACACAATGGCGATGATCCAGATCCGCATCCACAGTCTGGCGCAGTTGTTCGATCCGCTGGATCCTGCGCCGATGCACGAGCGGGCACTGGATCGCGGTGTCGAGGGATACATCCGCGCTGGCGCCCTGAAGCCTCTGTCGAAAGAGCCGCTGAGCCTGTGTGTTCACCTTCCTGAGTCGCTGCGCACCTACGCGAGCATCGCGACCGACGCGATTCACGCGCACTTTGGTCGGGCGCACACGCGCGGCGAGCGAAATTTCCGTCGGCGCATACGAATTGGAGGCGTCACCCTCGCAATCGCCCTGGGCATCCTCGCCGGCAGCGTTTGGCTGCGCAGTCAGCTGAGCAACATCGAGGGACGAGCACTCGTTCAGGGCCTCGGCGAGGGCCTGTTGATTTTCGGTTGGGTGGCGATGTGGCGTCCGGTCGAGATCCTGCTGTTCGAGCATTGGGAAAGTCACCTGGATCATGCCGTGCTGGAGCGGCTGGCAGGCATTCCAGTTGCGTATGTTTTTGAGCGAGATGCGGCGCCTGAGACGTGATCGAATCCGCCGCCGTTCGCTTGCGACCTCGCGGCGAGGTGCTTGCGCGGCGAGGAGCCCGTGCTTTGCTTCGTGAGGGTGAGAACCGACGACGAAGCGACTGACGCGCGCCACCGAGCGCCAACCACCGATGCCGATCTGGACACACTCCAGCACGACTCGTTCAACTACTTCCTGCATGAGGCTGGTGCAGCCAACGGCTTGGTGATCGACAAGAACGCGCCGGACTGGCCCGCAAGTATTGCGGCCACGGGTCTGGCGCTTGCGGCCTATCCCGTTGGAGTCGAACGCGGATACATGACCCGTGCTGCTGCGGTCGAACGCACGCTGGTCACGCTGCGGTTCTTCTGGAGCAGTCCGCAGGGTCCGGAACCCGACGCGACCGGCTACCACGGCTTCTACTATCACTTCCTCGACATGCAGACCGGACGGCGCGCCGGGCAATGCGAGTTGTCCACCGTGGATAGCACCTTTTTGCTAGCCGGCGCGCTCACGGCGCAACAATATTTTGACGCGGATACCCCCGACGAGCGGGAGATCCGTTCCCTGGCGGACGCGCTGTACCGCCGCGCCGACTGGCAATGGGCGCAAAATGGCGGTCTGACCGTTACGCACGGCTGGACACCCGAGAACGGTTTCCTCCCATACCGGTGGGAAGGCTACGATGAGGCGCTGCTACTGTACATACTGGGGCTCGGCTCGCCCACGCATCCGTTGCCGGAGACCAGCTACACGGCGTGGTGTTCTACGTACAAATGGGAGCGCATTTACGGACACGAGTATCTCTACGGCGGGTCGTTGTTCATACACCAGCTCTCGCATATCAGGATTGACTTTCGGGGGATTCAGGACGCCTTCATGCGTGACAAAGGCATCGATTATTTCGAGAACAGCCGACGCGCTACATATGTGCAGCAACAGTACGCGATCGACAACCCGCTCAAGTTCGAGGGGTATGGCCGCGATTGCTGGGGAATCAGCGCCAGCGAAGGACCCGGTCCAACGACCAAACGTGTAAACGGCATCGAGCGGGAGTTCTTTGACTATGTGGGGCGAGGCGTACCCTACGGGCCGGACGATGGCACCATCGCACCGTGGGCCGTGGTGGCGTCGTTGCCGTTCGCACCCGAAATCGTGTTACCGGCGCTCGGCTACTGTCTCCACGAGGCCAAACTGACCGAGTCGAATCCATACGGATTCAAGGCGTCATTCAATCCGACATTCCCCGGGAAAGGGGCGGGGGATCACGCGTGGGTATCGCCGTGGCATTTCGGGCTCAACCAGGGCCCGATCATCCTGATGATTGACAATCACCGCACCGGCGGGATGTGGCGATTGATGCGGGAGTGTCCATACCTCGCCATTGGCTTGCGGCGAGCTGGTTTTGTCGGCGGCTGGCTATGACGGCTCGGCGTTCGATGCGTCGCGTTCGAGCTCCGGCGTGTACCGTCCCTCGCGGGCAGCACCATTGCAACGCGCACGATGATCGAAGGCGCGTTGAGCCGCGGACACGTTGCTCGCTTTGCCGCGCCACACCTCCAACGCGGGCGCCTGCAACGCCCGCGCAAAGGAGAAGCTGAGCGGCCACGGCTGGTCGGTCGGCATCAAGTTCATCGCGTTCAAGTGCGCTGTCGCCGTCAGCGCGGGCTGGCCGCCGGACAGAAAGACGATGCCCGGTACGGCCGCAGGCACCGCACGGCGCAGGCATGACACGGTGGCATCGGCGACTTCGCGAACGCTGGCCCGTTGAAGGGAATTTGTCCCCGGCACGATCATATTGGGCTTGAGAAGCATGTGCTCGAGACGGATGCGTTGGGCCCGAAGCGAGGTGAAGACGCGATCGAGCACCGTCTCCGTGACCTTGAAGGTTTCTTCGAGCGAATGATCGCCGTCCATCAGGACTTCGGGTTCGACGATCGGGACGATGCCCAGCTCCTGACAAAGCGCCGCGTATCGCGCGAGGGCATGTGTGTTCGTATCCAGGGCGTACGCGCTCGGGCGTCCGTCACCAATTGCGATCACGGCGCGCCACTTGGCGAATCGGGCGCCAAGCGCTCGGTATTCCTCCAATCGTCCCCGGAGGCCGTCCAGACCTTCGGTGATCCGCTCGCCGGGTGCCCCCGCCAACGCCGTGGCGCCACGGTCGACCTTGATGCCTGGCGTGATCCCGTGCTCCACGAGGAGTTCGACGAAGGGCATGCCATCGTCCGCGCGTTGCCGGATGGTCTCGTCGAACAAGATCACGCCACTGAGGTATTCCCCGACATCCGGCGTGGTGAACAACATCTGGCGGTATCGGCGCCGGCTCTCCTCGGTGGGC
>JANMSC010000366.1:0-17113 GCA_031388885.1 Gemmatimonadales bacterium
TGGCGCAAGGTGCGCGAGAGGACCCGTCAGGCAATCCAGTCGATGGCGGCCGAGTTGCTCGACCTGTATGCGCGACGCGGGGTGAGCGCCGGGTATCCCTTTCCGCCGGACGCGCGGTGGCAACGGGAGCTTGAAAGCGCGTTCCTCTACGAAGACACACCCGACCAGCGCAAGGCAACCGACGACATCAAGAAGGACATGGAACGGCCGCTACCGATGGATCGCCTGCTCGTCGGCGACGTCGGGTACGGCAAGACTGAAGTGGCGGTGCGTGCCGCGTTCAAGGCGGTGCAAGGCGGCAAGCAGGTGGCGGTACTCGTGCCGACGACCATTCTCGCCGAGCAGCACTTCCGCACCTTTGCGGATCGTCTCGCCGACTATCCCGTGACGGTCGAGGCGCTCTCGCGCTTCCGAACGGCGAAGGAACAGAAGGAGACGGTCCGCAAGCTTTCCGCCGGAGAGCTCGACATCGTGATCGGTACGCATCGCATCTTGTCGCGGGACGTGGAGTTCAAGGACCTCGGCTTGCTGATCGTTGACGAGGAGCACCGCTTCGGCGTGAAACACAAGGAGCGTCTCAAGCAGCTTCGCCTCGCCGTCGACGTGCTCACGCTGACGGCGACCCCGATCCCGCGCACGCTCCACCTCTCGCTGGCCGGCCTGCGCGACATGACGGTGATTGAGACGCCGCCGCGTGACCGGTCGCCGATTCTGACGTTCGTCGAACCGTGGGATGACGGACTGCTCGATGAGGCAATGGCCCGGGAGCTCGATCGTGGCGGGCAGGTGTTTGTCGTGCACAATCGGATCGAGACGATTGAAACCGTGGCGGAGCGCATTCGGACCCTCGCGCCACGGGCGCGGGTGGCGGTTGGCCATGGCCAGATGCCGGCCGACACGCTCGAAGACGTGATGCAGGGCTTCGTCGTGGGTGACGTGGACATCCTCGTCTCCACGATGATTGTCGAATCGGGGCTCGACGTTCCCAATGCGAACACGATGATCGTTCACGACGCCCACCGGTTCGGCCTGGCCCAGTTGTACCAGCTCCGCGGCCGGGTCGGTCGGAGCCACCGTCGGGCGTACTGTTACTTGCTCGTCCCCGACGTGATCGACTTGGCCGCCGAGGAACGATTGAAGGTGCTCGAGCATCACACCGATCTGGGCGCAGGCTACCGGATCGCGCTCAAGGACCTCGAGCTCCGTGGCGCAGGCAACCTGCTGGGGTCGGAGCAGTCTGGGCACGCCCATGCCGTGGGCTTTGACCTCTACATGAGGTGGCTCGAGGAAACCGTGACGGCGATGCGAGGCCGGGGTGGCGTCGAGGCGCCGCAACCGCCCGACGTGGTCTTTGACATCCCGGCCCACATTCCCGACGCCTTCGTCCCGGAAGACGCCACCAAGCTCGATCTCTACCGCCGACTGGCGCGAGCGTCCGCGCCCGGCGACATTGATGAGTTGCGGGCGGAACTGCGAGAGCGGTTCGGGCCGCTTCCGCCAGAGGTCGACGCCCTGTTGGACATGGGCCGACTGCGGGCGATGGGCGCGCGGCTCGGCCTGCACCATGTGCTGGTCCGGGGCGACGAAGCGCGGCTTACGTTCCGCGCTGGGGCAACTCCCCGTATGGCCGGACTCACCCAGGCCCTCGACGACGTGCAACTCGCCGCCGAGGTCCGCCGTACCGTGCCGCTTTCGTTGCGGCTCACGCGGCTCGGGGGCGAGGCGATCGTGCCGTCGCTGGTCCGTGCGTTGCGCCAGGTGGCCGCCTGAGCCGCCGGCGTTCTTTCACCGATTTGAGGAGTCCGATGCGTCGCAATATGGTGCTGGTGGCGGCCCTGGCCGTCGTGCTTGGCGGATGCAAGGGTGAGGCCTTTTCCGCCCACCCCGATATCGCCGCGAAGGCGGACGGGCAGGAGCTCAAGGCCGAGCGAGTTGCCGAGATCCTGTCCACCGCGAAGGGCGTGCAGCTGAACCCGCTTGCCGCCGAGTTCGTGGCGAACCTGTGGGTCGATTACACCCTCTTTGCGCAGGGCGTTGCGT
The DNA here is from genome assembly GCA_031388885.1 of Gemmatimonadales bacterium. Taxonomy (GTDB): domain Bacteria; phylum Gemmatimonadota; class Gemmatimonadetes; order Gemmatimonadales; family GWC2-71-9; genus Palsa-1233. The sequence goes on from JANMSC010000366.1 coordinate 2,041, forward strand.
CGGGCACGATCACGACCGACTCCGCCGCGGTGGCCGAGGCGCTGTGGCCCGGTATCGCCGACGCACGATCGCGTCGCTGGCACGACACCGTCGTCGCGCGCCGCGCCAAGGTGACCCCGGCGCAGGTCGACAGCGCGTACAACGCCGACCAGATGCGGGTCGTGCAGCATATCCTGGTGTCGGCGGAGAAGGCGCTGCCGGCGCCAGACAAGGCCGTGGCCCGCAAGAAGGCTGATTCCCTCCTCGCCGTGTTGCGCGCTGGTGGCGACTTCACCGCCCTGGCCAAGGAGCATTCGCAGGACCCGGGTTCAGCGCCGACCGGTGGCGTGTATCCGCCCGCCGCGAAGGGCGCCTGGGCACCCGAGTTCGACAAGGCGATCTGGTCACTCGCGCCTGGCGCGATGAGCGGTGTCGTCGCGACCGACTTCGGCTATCACATCATCCGTCGTCCGACCCTTGCCGAATCGCGGGCGCAGTGGCAACCCGCGTTGGCCCAGGCACAGATTCCCGCGATCGACTCGGCATACTTCGAGGAGTCGGTCAAGTCGGTGCATCTCAAGGTCGACAAGGATGCGGTTGCCCGGATGCGTGCAGCGCTCGCCGATCTCGAGGGGAAGCGCGACGATAAGGCGAAGATCACGTCGTTTGACGGCGGCGCGCTCACGACCGGTGACTTCGTTCGCTGGGTCCGCGCACTCACCAACGACCCTGCTCAGGGTCCGCAGCGACTCGACCAGTTCCGCGCCGCGCCAGACAGCGAGCTCGTGAACTTCGCGACGCGCCTGACCGAAAACGCCTTGGTACTGCGCGACGCCGACAAGAATGGCATCGAGCTCACCGCGGCCGAGTGGAACGATCTGCAGAAGACGTTTGCAGCGGAGATCGATTCGATCAAGGTGTTGATCGGCCTGACGCCTGACGTGCTTGATCCCAAGGCGAGCGAACGCGATCGTCGTAAGGCCGCGGCGCTCAAGGTCGACCAGTTCTTCGATGCCCTGGTGACCGGAAAGGCTCGCCTCCGGACGCTGCCGGGCATGATGGCGTACGGGCTTCGCAGCCGCGGGAATTACCAGATCAATCCCGAGGGGACCAAGCGGGCCCTCGACATGGCGATGGCGAAGCGGCAAGCGGACAGCTTGGCGACCGACAGCACGCGCGGCGCTCCCGGTGCGGTTGTGCCTGCTCCCGGCCCCGCGCCGGTACCGGGCGCTACGTCCCCGACGCCGCGGCCGTGACCAACGCGCGATCATTCGCGCTCACCGTCGTCGCGCTCCTCATCGGGGGCGTGGCGAGCCCGCTCCGGGCGCAGGCTGGTTCGGAGACGGTCGATCGCGTGATCGCGGTGGTCGGGAACACCGCGATCATGGCGTCGCAAGTCGAGGAGGAGCTTTTCTCTCGGCAGTCGCCGACGTCACCCCTCCCCACCGACCCGGCGCAGCTCCGCACGCTCCGCCGCCAGTACCTCGATACCTTGATCGCGGGCGAACTGCTCTATCAGGAAGCGCAGCGCGACACCACGATCAAGGTGACCGATCAGGAAGTGACCGATGCGGCTGAGCTCGTGGTCCGCCGCACGCGTCAGGGCTTCCCGACCGAGCTCGCCTACCAGACCGAACTGCGCAACGCCGGCTTCCAGACGGCCGACGAGTATCGACGGTGGTTGCTCGAGAACCAGCGGCGTACCCTCATCGTCTCGCGGCATCGCCAGAATCTGACCGGGCAAGACAAGATCAAGGAGCTCGCGCCGACCGAGAAGGAGATGCGCGCCTACTTCGACAGCTATCTCGCCTCCGTTGCCGCGCGTACGCCGGAGACGGTGTCGATGCGCCAGATTATCGTCTCTCCGAAGCCCGACAGCGCGGCGAGGGCGCGTGCCAAGGGGCTGGCCGATTCCATTGTCGTGGCCCTGCGGGCAGGGGGTGATTTTGCGGCTGCCGCCCGGCGCTTCTCGATGGATCCGGCGTCGCGTGACCGCGGTGGCGACCTCGATTGGTTCCGTCGCGGGATCATGGTGCCAGACTTTGAGCGCGTTGCCTTTTCGCTCAAGCCAGGGGTGATCTCGGAACCGTTCGAGACCCCGTTCGGCTGGCACATCATGCAGGTGCAACGGGTCCAGCCGACCGAGGTGCAAGCCCGTCACATTCTGCTCATGTCGGAAGTGGATTCGATTGGTGCGCGCGCGGCCCGGGCGCGGGCCGACTCCATTCATGCCGCGGTGCTCGCGGGCGCGTCGTTCGACTCGCTGCAGCGGCTCTTCCACGATCCGAGCGAGGAGCGCGAGAGCGAACGGTTCCCGGTCGATTCGTTGCTGCCGGCGTACAAGGCCGCGGTGTCCGGCGTGACCGCGGGCCAGCTTGCACCGGTCTTCCGGCTCGACGTGCCCGACGCGCCGCTGCGTGCGAAGTGGGCGGTGGTCCGGGTAGACGTGCGCACGCCCGCGGGCGAATTGTCGTTCGAAGCGATCAAACCACGAATCCGCGACCGACTGGCGAAGCAGCTCGGCGAGAACGCGTACATTCGCGAGCTGCGCCGCAAGACGTACGTGGACGTGCGCGAGCTGTGACCGCGCGGGTCCGAGTCGCCGTCACCCTCGGCGATCCGCGCGGCATCGGCCCGGAAATTGTGGCCGCCGCGCTCGCGGATGGGATCGATGCCGATGTCACCGTCATCGGCGCTCGCGAACAAATCGCCGGACTCCCCGCTGCCCATCATGTCGCTGTCGGTTCGTGGGGCTCCGCCGCCGGACCGGCGCGCCCGCGCGCTGTCGATGCGGGCCTGATTACCGGACGATCGGTCGAGCGCGCGGCCGCACTGGCGTTGACCGGTGAGGTCGATGCGATCGTCACCGCCCCGGCCGAGAAACACGCGCTCCACCTCGCCGGATTTCCGTTTCCCGGGCACACCGAATGGCTGGCACACCTCGCCGGCGGCGCCGACGTCGCGATGATGCTGGCGAGTGATCGCCTCCGCGTCGTGCTCGTGACGACCCATGTGCCGTTCCGTGATGTGCCGTTGCTGTTGACCACCGATCGCGTGGTCCGTATCGGCGAAGTGACCATCCGCGGCCTGCGCGACTGGTTCGGCATCGCCAATCCGCGGGTCGCCGTCTGTGCCGTCAACCCGCACGCCGGCGAACAGGGACTCTTCGGCGATGAAGAGGCCCGCGTGCTCGCCCCGGCGGTGGAGCGACTCGGGGCGGTCGGCCCCCTTCCGGCGGACACGGTGTTTGTGCGCGCCATGCACGGTGAGTTCGATGTGGTGCTTGCCCCCTACCACGACGTCGGGATGACCGCGATCAAGGTCGCGTCGTTCGGCCGGGGCGTAAACGTCACACTCGGCCTGCCGTTCGTCCGGACGTCGCCCGACCATGGTACCGCGATGGATATTGCGGGGACCGGCCGCGCCGACCCCGGCAGTATGCGCGCCGCGCTTTCCCTTGCTCTTGACCTCGCCCGACGGAGCCGTTCGCGATGAACCTGCGTGTCTCGGTGCTGATCCCGGTGTACGACGAAGTGCGCACCCTCGAACACCTGATCGACATGGTGCGGGCGGTGCCGATGGACATGGAGATCGTGTGCGTCGACGACGCATCACGCGATGGCAGTGGCGCGGTGCTCGATCGGCTCAAGGCCGAAGGCAAGATCGATGTGGTGCTGCACCATGCGGTGAATCGCGGCAAGGGTGCCGCGATTCGGAGCGCGATCGAGGCCGCCACCGGAGACGTCGTCGTCGTGCAGGACGCCGACCTCGAGTACGACCCGGCCGAGATCCCGACGCTCCTCGGTCCGATCGAGGATCGTGGTGCCGATGCGGTGTTCGGCTCGCGCTTCCTCGGGGGGCCGCATCGCGTGCTCTATTTCTGGCATTCAGTCGGCAACTCGCTGCTGACGCTGCTGTCGAACATGTTCACCGACCTGAACCTCACTGACATGGAAACCTGCTACAAGGTCGTGCGCGCGCCGCTGATGAAGAAATTGATCCTCACCACCGATCGCTTCGGGTTCGAGCCGGAGATCACCGCACGCCTCGCCCAGGCGCACGCGCGCATCTGGGAGCTGCCGATCTCGTACTCCGGACGCACCTACGAGGAAGGCAAGAAGATCGGATGGCGCGACGGCGTGGCGGCGTTCTGGCACATCTTCAAGTTCAACGTATTTCCGCCGAAAAACCCGGACGTTCGGCGGAAGCATCGGGTCAGTTCAGCACCACCTTCACCTGATCGACCCGCCGACCGTCCATCGACGCGATCTCGAACAGAACCCGGCCGAGCGTGACCCGATCGCCGACCTTCGGGAGTCGGCCGAGCTGCCCGAAGAGGAATCCGCCGATCGTGGTGTAGTCGGCGTCGTCGAGTTCGGCGTCGAAACGGGCGTTGACGTCGCTCACGGTGGTCGACCCATCCAGCATCGTTGACCCATCGCCCGACGCGGTCTTTGCCTGTGCCACCGGATCATACTCGTCCAGGATCTCCCCGACGATCTCCTCGAGCAAGTCCTCCATGGTGACCAGTCCGGCGGTGCCGCCATACTCGTCGAGCACGACCGCGAGGTGGCTCTTCAGGCGCTTCATGTCGGCCAGCACGTCCTCAACTTCGCGTGTTCCCGGGACGAACAGCGGCTGGCGCATGATGCGCTTGATCGTGGTGCCGGGTGCTTGACGGAGCGCGCGCAACACTTCCTTGGCGTGAACCACGCCGACAATCTCGTCGAGTGATTCCGTGTACACGGGGTAGCGTGACCGGCCCGCGGTGGCGACCACGTCTGCGGCCGCCTCCACCGTCATCTCTGCTTCAAGCGCCGCCATATCGGTGCGGGGTGTCATGACGTCCTCTGCCGTCTTCTCGCTGAACTCGAAGACGCCCTCCAACAACCGCGAGCTGCTCCGGTTGAGTGAGCCGCCTTCGCCCGACTGCTCGACCAGGATCCGAATCTCTTCCGAAGAGTGCAATCGTTCATGATCTGTTGGCGGCTTGATCCCCATTCGCCGGAGGAGCCAGTTCGCCGTGCCGTTGAGCACCACGATCGGGTAGTGCATCACCCACGAAAATCCGAGGAGCGGAAAGATGATCCAGCGGGACACATCTTCAGGAAAGAGGAGCGCGAGCGCCTTCGGGACGAGCTCGCCGAAGACGATGTGCAGGACCGTGATGTTCGAGAATGCAATCGTGGCCGACACGGCGTGGGTGCCGAACGATCCCAGCGCCTCGGGGAGTCCGGCAAACATCAGGTCGAGCAAGGCGGCGAGCGCCGGCTTGCCGAACCAGCCAAGGCCGAGGGATGCCAACGTGATGCCGAGCTGGGTGGCCGAGATGTACTGATCGAGATGTTGGACAGCGCGGAGTGCCAGAATAGCTTTGCGATCGCCGAGCCGGGCCTGCTCCTCGAGGCGAGTCTTCCTGGCGCCAACGAGGGAGAATTCAGCGGCGACGAAGTAGGCATTGGCGACAACAAGGGCCAGAACGGCGGCGAGCCCGATTCCGATCGGCGCCGCATCAACGGAGGGTTCCATAGGCTTCAACGTTAGTCTCGCGACGCCCTCCGAGGGAGGGGACACGGCCGTCTGCAACCACCCACCGGCGACGCTCACGCGGATGGCGACTACGCGGCTGATGGGGGTGTTGGCACTCACCGCGACGTTTACCGTGGTCGAGGTGGTCGGCGGCTACGTCAGTGGCTCGCTTGCGCTCCTGGCCGATGCGGGACACATGTTCACCGACGTTGCGGCGCTCACGTTGGCCATGGTGGGGTCGCGCATCGCGCAGCGCAAGTCGGCCGCCGCCCATCGGTTCGGCAACCTCCGCTGGGAAGTCATGGCGGCAATGCTCAACGGGTTGGCGCTCTTCGTCATCGGCGTGATGATCACGATCGAGGCCGTGCAGCGGATGCAGACGCCTCAAGCCATCGATGCGATCCTCTTCGGCGTGGTGGCTACCGTCGGCCTTGCAGTCAACCTCGTCTCGCTCCGAGTACTCCACCGACACCATCACCAGGACATCAATGTTCGCGGTGCCTACCTGCACATCGTCGGTGACGTGCTCGCATCCGTTGGTGCGGTGACCGCAGCGGTCGTGATCCATTTCACCGGTTGGCTCCCTGCCGACGCGATCATTTCGGTGCTGATCTCCCTCCTCGTGCTGCGAAGCGCGTGGCGCCTGGTACGCGACAGCGGGCAGATCCTCCTCGACCGGGTCCCGGCGCACGTGCCGATGGATGGCGTCGTGACGATTCTCCGAGCCGCTGCGGGCGTGTCGCGGGTGCACGACGTGCACGTGTGGACGGTGACGTCGGGTCTGGTGGCCATGAGTGCGCATGTGGTCGTGCCTGATCTCGACAACCATCCGGCTGTGCTGCGCCACCTCGAGGCTGGCCTGAACGCGCTCGGCATCGGTCATGTCACGATCCAGCTCGAGACCGGAGACCATTGCGGCGGGGAACACTGCGGCGATGAGGACGATCCCTCGAGTGTCGTGCGCGATGAGGTGCACCAGCACGCGTCCTGATTGCCTTGCGGCCCCCCCGGGCGCCGGGTATTATGGCGCCCTTGAGGGTATCCGGACGGTCAGGAGAGGCAGTTCTTCGTGGAAATTCGCAACATCGCCATTATCGCGCACGTCGATCATGGCAAGACCACATTGGTGGACCAGATGCTTCGGCAGGCAGGCGCCTTCCGGGCGCATCAGCACGTCGAGGAGCGCGTGATGGATTCCAACCCGCTCGAGAAGGAGCGGGGCATCACGATCCTGGCGAAGAACACCGCTGTCACGTGGGGCGGGATGAAGATCAACATCGTCGACACGCCCGGCCACGCCGACTTCGGTGGCGAAGTCGAGCGCATCCTGCGCATGGTCGACGGCGTGCTGATCCTCGTTGATGCCGCAGAAGGTCCGATGCCGCAGACGCGCTTCGTGACGCGCAAGGCGCTCGCGCTCGGGCACCAGCCGATCGTCGCGATCAACAAGATCGATCGTTCCGACGCCGAACCGCTGCGAGTCCACGACGAAGTCCTTTCACTGTTCATGGACCTCGAGGCCACCGAAACCCAGCTCGAGTGCCCGTTCCTCTATACGTCGAGTCGCTTCGGCACTGCCACGCACGAACTCGATCACCCGGGCACGACGCTCGAACCACTCTTCCAGACCATCATCGACACGGTGCCCGCGCCGTCGGGCGATCCCGACCTACCGTTTCAGATGCTCGTCTCGACCCTCGATTTCTCCAACTTCCTCGGACGAATCGCGATCGGCCGGGTCGAGCGCGGGCGCATCACGGTGGGCGATCAGGTTGCGCTGCTCCCGCTCGGTGACCCCGGCCTCGTGATCGACGAGCCTGGGATCGAACGCAATCGGGTCACGAAGCTCTACACCTTCGACGGCCTGCACCGGGTCGAGGTCGAGTCGGTCGCCGCTGGCGACATCTGCGCCCTCACCGGGTTCGAGACCCTCGACATTGGCAAGACATTTACGGCGGTCGACGTGCTGGAACGCCTCGAGGGCATTGCGGTCGAGGAGCCGACGATCTCGGTGGACGTCATCGTGAACAACGCGCCGTTCGCCGGGCGCGAAGGAAAATACGTCACCTCGCGCCAGGTGCGGGATCGCCTGTTCAGGGAGCTCGAGCGGAACGTGGCGTTGCGCGTCGAACCCACCGACTCACCCGACACGCATACCGTGTCGGGGCGCGGCGAGCTGCACCTCGGCATCCTGATGGAGACGATGCGCCGCGAGGGATACGAGTTCCAGGTGTCGCGGCCGCGCGTGATCTTCAAGGACGGTCCCGGCGGCGAGCGTCTCGAGCCGTATGAGGAGCTGACCATCGACGTGCCTGAGGAGTACATGGGTGTCGTCATGGAAAAGCTCGGGCCGCGCAAGACCGAGATGATGGAGATGCGCAACCCGGGGCAGGGCATGGTGCGACTCACGTTCCGCATTCCGTCACGCGGTCTCTTCGGTTACCGGTCGGAGTTCCTCACCGACACCCGCGGCACTGGCATCATGAACCACCGCTTCCTCGAGTATGGGCCGTGGGCCGGTCCGTTGAGCGGCCGCAAGCGCGGCGTGCTGGTGGCCGATCGTGAGACATTGGTCGTGGCGTTCGCGCTCGGCAACCTGCAGGATCGGGCGCAGATGTTCGTCGCACCCGGCGAGCACGTATATGAAGGGATGATTACGGGTGAGAACTCCCGTCCCGGCGACATGGATGTCAACGTCGGCAAGGAGAAGAAGCTCACCAACATGCGGACGACCGCGACCGACGACAACGTCTCGCTCGAGCCGCCGCGGCTGATCACCCTCGAGTATGCGCTGGAGTACATCGAGGAAGACGAGCTGATCGAGATCACGCCTGAAAACATCCGGCTCCGCAAACGGGTGCTCCAGGCGACGGAGCGGAAGAAGGTCCAGCGCGCGGCGAACCGGCTCGCCGACGCATCCTGACACCATGACCCTGTGGGTTCACCCCAACACGAAAACGGTGGAGGTTGCCATGTCGGCGCTGATTACCGCGCCGAGGCCGCCGTGTTGCGGCTCGCCTTCGGGCACGAATACAGTACCGCCGACCTGACCCCCTGATTGTTCGTGAGCGAATCGACCACCACCGGTGCGCCGAGGGCGGTGTCCTTGTCGGCCAGGTACGTGAGCATCGCAACCAGCGTCGCGTTGTTCTTGAGATCTTCGATCACCAGCTTGTCATAGGTGTCGCGGTTGGTGTGCCAGGTGGTGTAGCCGTAGTCCCAGCTCAACGCATTGAGACCGTAAACCGGCGACTTGGCACACTGGAATGCGGCGTTGTCGGTGCCACCCCCGGCCGGACCACTCACTCCACCGATGCGGATCCAGCCGGAGATCTCGGACGGGATTTCGCTGATCCAGCGCGGCATTGCCGGAACCGCATTCGTGAACGGACCAGGTCCGATGCCGGTCACTCGCCCGGTGCCGTTGTCCTGGTTGAATCCGGCTCGCACGCCCGACACAATGGCCGGATTGTCTTCGACGAACCCGCGCGAGCCGTTGAGTCCCTGCTCCTCGCCGCCCCAATGGCCCACGAGAATGGTCCGCTTCGGGTTCGGATACACGGTCTTCAGGATGCGCATCGCCTCGAGCATCGTGATCGTACCTGTGCCGTTGTCGGTCGCACCCGACGCGCCATCCCACGAATCGAAGTGCGCCGAGAGGACGATGTATTCGTTCGGCCTCTCGCTACCGCGGATCTGGCCGATCACGTTGAACATCGGCTGCTCGCCCAGCATTTCGGCGTCAGCCGTTACGCGCACCTTCGGGCCCTGATTGTTCTCGGCAAGCCGGTACAACAAGTTGTAGTCCTCGCAGCTCGCCTCGAGCGTCGGCACCTGCTGGTGCCACGACCCAAACACCTTGTTGATGCCGGGGTAGGTCGACCAGTTGGTCGTGATCACGCCCGCAACGCCGTACTGCGCGGGCCACTGGAACTGGTTGCCGCCATTCTTGGTGCGGTCGGCCCATGCCGCGGTCCAGTCGCGGCGGGTTGAGTCCAGGCGGGCGCGGGCACCGGTCTGCCCGAACTGATCCCACTGCATCGCGCTGCGGCACGATGGATTGGGCACCGACATCAGCACGAACTTGCCTCGCGCATTGGCCGTGGCCCACGCGGCAAACTCCTCGGGGGTCTTCACATTGGGGTAAACCACGACATCGCCCTCGACTGCACGGCCGCCCGTGCCAGGGCTCCAGCCGAGCATGGTGCCTTCGAGCGAGCGAACGCGCGGTGCGATGAGGTCGATGTGCGAGGTTCCGCGACGCCAGCTCTTCCAGGTGCCGTACTGCTGCTTCTGAGCCGAAATGCCCCACGATGTGTAGGTCCGGGTGATCCATTCGGTCGCGTTGTGATACCCCGGCGTCCCGGTGAGGCGCGGGCCGATCGAGTCGAGCAGCACCTGCGCCAACTTGCCGGCCTGCCCGTTGGTCATCCCGGCGGTATACATCCGCTGGATGATCGGGTCGGTCGGGGGCGACTTGCGCACGTACGACGCGGTGTCATTGCGGGTCCAGAGCGGCTGCGCCGCCGGGCCAGCGCCGAATCCGCCGCGATTGCCAACCGCAACAGGACCGCCGGCCGCCGGCGTTGCCGGCGAGGGGGCCTGAGCGGCAGGCTGGGCGACCGGCCCGCCGACGGGCGACGGCGTCGTGTCGGGTGCGGACGAACCGCCACATGCGACGAGGAGCAGCAGGCCGAAGCCGACCGGGGAACGAGTCATTCAGGAGTCTCCGCCAATGTTGACGAGGGTCACATGGGCTGAACTAATGTCCCCCCTTGTACGTATCATACAGTCTTCAAGTTGCCGAAAACGAGTTGTCAAGGAGTGTCGATGCGGAACGTCAGGATTCTCGGGATCACGCTGGCCGCTGCCCTTACGGGCTCAGCCCCGCTCGCAGCCTCCCCGTTCACATCGCCCTCGGCGTCGTTCGACGCCATTTTCGGTCGCGGACGGCTCCCCGTGATGGCCGACCCGGTCCTGATCGACTGGCGCACTTTGGGCGCGCTCGACTTGGCGACCGGGAAGGCGCCTGCGTCGTTGCAGGCACTCGACGGCAAGGTCGTGAGGATTGCCGCATTCATTGTCCCGCTCGAAGACAACATGCAAGAAGCCGACGAGTTCCTGCTTGTGCCGTATTTCGGTGCCTGCGTGCATACGCCGCCGCCGCCGCCCAACCAGATGGTGTACGTCAAGATGCAGGGCGCCAGGACGGTCAAGATCGGTTGGTGGGATCCGGTCATTTTTGAGGGGATCATCCGGCTCAAGCAGGTCGAGTCGCCCTACGGTGCCAGCTACTACGAAATGGAAGGCATCTCGAGCAAGCCTTACGTCGCCACCAAGAAGTGATCGCCGGCGCACCGGCCATTGAAATCAGGGACCTCCGTTTCGCGTATCGCGCGGGACGCGAGGTCCTTCGTCTTGACGAGCTGACGGTTGCCGCAGGCGAACGGCTCTTCCTGCACGGCCCAAGCGGCTCGGGCAAGACGACATTGCTCGGCTTGATCGCGGGCGTGTTGCTGCCGACGGCTGGCCGAGTGAGCGTTCTCGGTCAGGACCTCGCGACGCTTCGCCCGTCCGCACGCGACGCATTTCGCGGCGTGCATCTGGGGTACCTCTTCCAGCTATTCAACCTGATTCCGTGGCTGTCGGTCCGCGAGAACATTGCGCTCCCGTGCCGATTGCATCGGGCGCGGCGTGAACGTCTTGGAACCGAGTCGATCGATGCTGCGACAGGGCGGCTCGCGGGTGCGCTTGGCCTCGGCGCGTTGCTCGACCGGGCCGTGACCGATCTCAGCGTGGGGCAGCAGCAGCGCGTCGCTGCCGCACGCGCACTCATCGGAGCGCCTGACCTCGTGATCGCCGATGAGCCCACCTCAGCGCTCGACACCGATCGTCGCGACCGCTTTCTCGAACTTCTGTTCGAGCAGTGCGCGAGTGCTGGTGCGACGCTCCTGTTCGTGTCTCACGACCTTTCGCTCGGTACGCGATTCGACCGTGTGATCCACCTCCCCGAACTCGACGCCGAGGCGGCGTAGATGCTGACGCTGTCGCTCGCGATGCGGTCATTGCGCAATCGTCGCCTGACCACCGGGCTGACGATTGCGTCGATTGCCCTGTCGGTCGCGCTGCTGGTGGGTGTCGAGACGGTGCGTCGGGGCATTCGCGAGAGCTTTGCGGGTACGATCAGGGGTACCGACCTGATCATTGGCGCGCGCGGCGGGTCGCAGCAGTTGCTGTTGTCGTCGGTGTTCGGCCTGGGTGCGCCCTCGGGAACGTTTACGTGGGACACGTACCAGCGCTGGGCGGCGCACCCCGCGGTCAAGTGGACGATTCCGCTCTCGCTCGGTGATTCGTACTACGGATACCGGGTCGTGGGCACGACCGACGCGTTTCTCGAGCACTACCGATATCGCAACGATGGGCGCGTGTCCACCGTGGAAGGGCGTTGGGTAGCGGGCGATCGCGATGTCGTGCTCGGTGCAGACGTCGCGAATCAACTCAAGCTCTCCCTCGGCGATTCGATCGCGCTCACCCACGGCCTGCGCGGCACCGGGATCATGGATCACACCGAGCATCCGTTCGTCGTCACTGGCATCCTCGCGCCGACGTTTACGCCGATCGACCGGTCACTGTTCACGACGCTCGAAGGCATCGAGGCGATGCACGAGGGGTGGCAGAACGGCGTGCCGCCGATGAGTCAGCAGGCAATGCCAGGCGCCGGACCACCGCCGAAGGCAGACGTCGCGCCGACGGCGACGGCGCAGAGCGATGGTCCGCCGGAACCTGACACCGCGTCGGGGATGGCGCGTGATGACATCGTGTCTGTTGACCAGGGCGACACAACGCTTGCGGACTCCTCGCTGCTCGTCGCGACGGTCGATTCGACCGATCATGCGGGGCATGATCACGCGCTCACCGCATTCCTCCTCGGCACCAACAATCGGTTCGAGTCGCTTCGGTTGCAGCGCGAGATGAACACCGATACGCAGGAACCATTGACCGCGATCCTTCCGGCCGTGGCACTCACCGAGCTGTGGCACACGATCGGCTACGCTGAAGACGGTGCGCGGATCATCACCGGTGCGGTACTGCTGGTCGGGTTGCTCGGCATGCTGGTCGCGCTCTACAGCACACTGCAGGAGCGGCGGCGCGAGATGGCGATACTGCGATCACTCGGCGCGGGCCCGGGACGGATCGCCAAGTTGCTGGTGCTCGAATCGGGATTGTTGAGCGTGCTCGGTGCGGTGGCGGGTGTGGCGCTGGTGTACGTGCTGCTGATTGTGGGGCAGGGCCTCGCCGAGCGGCACTTCGGCGTCTTCATTCCGATCACGGCGCCGGGGCGGGTGGAGTGGTTGTACCTGGTTGGCGTGGTCGTGGCTGGATTGCTGGTGGGGCTGCTGCCGGCGTGGCGTGCGTATCGGAACGCGCTGCAGGATGGGCTGACGATACGACTGTGAGAAGGGAGAAGGGAGAAGGGACATAGTCGATAGGTGCTAGATCGCTGAGGCCGAGCCCTGTATCGGATGCGGGCCTTGAGGCCCCCGACCACGGCGCATGGGAATTCTGTCAAGCAGCCGATTGCGCAGCTTGACCGGGTGGCTGCGTACCACCAACGCGAGCAGCCGTGGTAGCCAGCGCTTGAGATGAACCATCCAGACGTCGACGCCACCGATCAGCACTTCCTGGCGCTGGCGCGCGACTGCGACAAGCATCTGGCGCGCACACTCGTCGGCGCTCATCGCGTTGTGGTAGATCGGCAGCACTCTGCCAAAGGTGCCACCTGATCCGGTGAGTGCATGCGCAGTTATGTCGGTCTTGATGAACCCTGGCACGACGAGCGTCACCACGATCCCGCGTTCGTGCTCCTCCGCGCGGAGCGACTCGAAAAAGCCGTGCAGCGCATGCTTGGCGGCGGCGTATGCGGCGAGCAGCGGCCCACCGAACTTCCCGAGTGCACTGGTCACCACGACGAAGTGGCCGCAACCCCGCTCTAGCATCGAGGGGAGAATCGCCTGGGTGAGGACGGCAGGTCCGAGGTAGTTGGTGCGCAGGATCCGTTCATGGGCCTCGCGGGATGTGTTGACGACGCGGTCGCGCAGCGCGAGTCCGGCGTTGTGAATCACGATGTCGACATTGCCAAAGCAGCTGAGCGCCTCGGCAACGCGTGCCGGGATTACGTCAAGGTCGGCGAGGTCGAACGGAACCAGGCGGACTTGCTCAGACCCACACTCGCGGGCAACCTCCGCGAGAGCATCCGTCCGGCGACCCGACAGGATGAGGCGGGCGCCAGCGGCGGCGAAGGCGAGGGTGAGGGAGCGACCGATACCGGAGGAGGCGCCGGTGATCCAGACCACTTTGCCTACAAAAGAACCGTCTGAAGCGCGACTCAGCATTGATCCCCCCAGGTACGAGCGTTGACTACGACTCGAATCCACGCTACGAGGAGGGAGTCAAGGAGCAATCAAGCTGAGTGGGGTGCCGAGTTTCCCGGACTGCCATCGCGACGCCGGCTGGGCTACTTTAGTGGCCCGTTCGGGGCCTGTAGCTCAGGTGGTTAGAGCGCACGCCTGATAAGCGTGAGGTAGGAGGTTCAACTCCTCCCAGGCCCATTTTTCACACAGAGCCGCGGAGTCAACAGAGAGCCGCAGAGAAAAGCTTGCCGCCGCCGCAACTGCTTGTTGTGGCGGCGGTTTTTTGTTTCGGCGGCGGCTGAGGTCGGAGGTGGAGCTGCGGCCGTTTGGCTGCTTCGCTCACCTTCGGTACAACATTGGTTGGGGCCGACGAACAGTTGGCCCTGCCAAGCGGTGATCCCCGCCGGGCGGTATGTTCGGTGTGTCATGACGATCTGAGTTGACACAGCAAGATCTCGTGGATCGTGCTCGGACTCATCCTGGGCGACGTGTTCTAGATGATTTGCGCCGCCCCGGAACGGTTGCTCACTGGGGGCCCGCTCATGAATTCGCATCATCCGGTCATCATCATCGGTGGTGGACCAGCCGGCCTTTCCTGCGCCGTGGCCTTGCGGCACCGAGGTGTCGCGTCGCTCATCCTGGATCAGCACCCGAACGTCGGCGCGTCGTGGGCACGGCGCTACGACAATCTGCAGTTGCACACCGTGCGCCAGTTCTCCGGCCTGCCTCATCATCCGATCCCAAGCCACTATCCCCAATATCTGTCGCGAGATCAGCTGGCGCAGTACTACCGCGATTGCGCAGCGCACTGGCGTCTGGATATCCGGAGCAACTGCCGAGTCGTGGAGATTGCCCACGACGAAGAGAGTGCCGGATTTGTGGTGCGAACAGATCGGGCAGAGTGGCGATGCGAGACGGTGGTCATCGCGACGGGGCAGTACAATATCCCGCGAAGTCCGCACTGGCCGGGCCGCGAGGAGTTCAGGGGAGAGTTACTTCATTCCTGCGATTACATCACTCCAGGCGCGTACGCAGGAAAACGTGTGCTGGTGGTCGGGATGGGGAACAGCGGATCTGACATAGCGGCCGACCTTGCCGCCGCCGGCGTGGCATTCGTGGCGGTCAGCGTCAGGACGCCGCCGATGCTGGTGCCT
>JANMSC010000393.1:0-5164 GCA_031388885.1 Gemmatimonadales bacterium
CGGTCGGCCCACTGGGTCCAGTCGGTCAGCTCGTCCATGCTGCTCCGCCGCGCACCGTCGGCGATTTCGCCGTCCGTGATCCCGCGCGCGTCCATGCAAGTGCCGCAGACACCGATCGCGGCGCCACGGCGCGCCGGTGCCTTCAGCATTATCTCGATGTTGTAGTAGCCCGATGGGACCCGCTGGTTCACCTTGGCGCAGACTGCCGCGTCACCGACGAGGAAGAGCTTGACCTCCTCGTTCTCGCGCGCCGAGAGGGAGCCGGCAAGACGGAGTGCGTTGTAGGCCCGTTCGGTGCCATAGGGCGGGTCGTTCAGGATGAAGAGCGTCCGTGCCATGTTCATGCTCCGTGTGGAAGGGTGGGCGATACGTCGGCAGTGCGAACTGGGCGAGGATCTTGCGATCGCCGGCGCGCATCGTGCTCATCGCACACGCTCGACGCGCCAACCGCGGGCGCGCCAATCGGCGACACCATGTTCCAGGCGGTGGGCCCGGAAGCCCCGCTTGCGAAGGAGTGCCACTGCCTCGACAGCCATCACGCAGTACGGGCCGCGGCAGTACGCGACCACCTCGCGGTCCCGTGGCAGCTCGTGAAGCCGCGCTTTCAACTCGCTGACGGGTACGGAGAGCGCGCCCGGGATGTGGCCGGCCCGGTACTCCTCGGCAGGGCGGACGTCGAGGACGGTGACCTCGCCGCTCCTGACGCGGCGAAGAAGCTCGTCGCCCGCGACCCCCTCCATCACACCACGGGCCTCGAGGTAGTCGCGGGTGACCTGTTCCACCTCGGCGAGCCGGTACTCCGCGAGTCCGCGCAGCGCAACGAAAAAGCGGGCGACCTCGTCGTCGGCCAGCCGGTACTCGACATACAACCCCTGCTTCTCGGCCACGACGAGTCGCGCTCCGCGGAGCACCTGCAGGTGCTGGGAGGCGTTCGCCACCGAGATCGCTGCCTGTCCGGCGAGGGCCTCCACGGTCCGCGGGCCCTGACAGAGAAGGTCGAGCAGCTCAAGCCGCCTCGGGGCGGCGAAGGCCTTCCCGACCCGGGCAAACTGCGCGTAGATCGCGTCCTTGAACCGTCGCTGCGAGGCGGTCATGCCACCCAGTATTCAAGAAAATGCTTGAATAGTCAAGGGACGCTGTTGCGCACCCCATTCCCATCCGTTGACCCCGGCCCGCGGCAAGGCGAAGCTTCGGGCAGCCTCCCTCCATTCCGAGACCAGACCTGGTGAGCACCATCATCGAAGTTTTTGGCCGCGAGATCCTCGATTCCCGTGGCAACCCGACCGTTGAAGCTGAAGTTGTCACCGCATCGGGCGCCCGCGGTCGCGCGGCCGTGCCGAGTGGCGCGTCCACCGGTGAGCATGAAGCGGCCGAGCTGCGCGATGGCGATGCGAAGCGTTACGGCGGGAAGGGCGTCCTGCGCGCCGTAAAGAACGTCAACGACGTGATCGGTCCGCGCCTCGAAGGCATGAGCGTGTTCGAGCAGATCGCGATCGACGCGGAGATGACCGACGCCGATGGCACGCCGAACAAATCGAAGCTCGGCGCGAACGCGATTCTTGCGGTGTCGCTCGCGACGGCCAGGGCAGCCGCGATGGAGGCGGATCTGCCGCTCTATCGCTACCTCGGCGGGCCAATGGCGCGGGTGCTCCCGGTGCCGATGATGAACATCCTCAACGGTGGAGCGCACGCGAGCAACAACGTCGATGCGCAGGAGTTCATGATCATCCCG
This sequence comes from Gemmatimonadales bacterium, assembly GCA_031388885.1. GTDB lineage: Bacteria > Gemmatimonadota > Gemmatimonadetes > Gemmatimonadales > GWC2-71-9 > Palsa-1233. The sequence continues at coordinate 1,733 of JANMSC010000393.1, forward strand.
GTTGGCGCCGACCACTTCGCGGAAGGGTTCCGGATGGGCGTCGAGGTGTTTCATGCCCTCAAGGCGGTCCTCACGTCGAAGGGGCTGAGCACCGCCGTCGGCGATGAGGGCGGTTTTGCACCGATGTTGCCGTCAAACGAGGCCGCGCTCGATGCCGTGATGGAGGCGATCGAGAAGGCTGGCTTCAAGCCGGGTGGCGAGATCGCAATCGCACTCGACGTGGCGGCGTCGGAACTCTGGAACGGCAGCCGGTACGTCTTCAAGAAGGGCGACAAGTCGGAACGCACGGCGGCCGACATGGTGGCGCTCTATGAGGGGTGGTGCAACACCTATCCGATCGTGTCGATCGAGGACGGGCTCGCCGAAGACGACTGGGACGGATGGAAACAGCTCACCGACGCGCTGGGCGACCGTTGCCAGCTCGTGGGCGACGACCTGTTTGTGACCAATGTCGATCGGCTTGGCGAAGGCATCGAGAAGGGATGTGCCAACGCGGTGCTGGTGAAGGTCAACCAGATTGGCACGCTCACCGAGACGCTGCAGTGTATCGAGATGGCGAAGGCCAGCGCGTTTGGTGTGGTGATCTCGCATCGCTCTGGCGAGACCGAGGACACGTTTATCGCCGACCTCGCGGTCGCGACGAGCGCCGGGCAGATCAAGACCGGCAGCGCCTCGCGCAGCGATCGCACGGCGAAGTACAACCAGCTCCTCCGCATCGCCGAGGAGCTTGGACCGGTGGCGCACTACCCAGGGGCGGAGCTGTATCCCCGGTGAGTCGTGTGCGGTGGCTTGCCGTTGTTGTCCTGGTGTGCGCTGGCGTGTTCGCGTGGCAGGGCGGCGCGTACTCCACTGCCGACTACGTCGCCGTGAACCGGGCCGAACGTGTGGCTGCGGCCAGGGTGCAGTCGTTGACGCGCGAGGTGGATTCGCTGAAGCGCTTCCGCCGCCTGCTCGAAACCGATCCCGCCGCTCAGGAACGGGTGGCGCGGGAACAGTGGGGCTGGGTGCGTCCGGGTGAGATGTCGTTCATCGTGGTGCCGGGCTCGGTCGCCGATAGCGCACGAGCGGCGGGCAGCAGGTGAGTGAGGTGCCTCGGTTCCAGGATCGACTCGAGAGCCTCCTCCGCGTCTCGGTCGGTCTGGCATCCGAAATCTCGCTCGAGCGCGTGCTCCAGCAAGTCACCGACACGGCGCTCGACCTCATCGGCGCGCAGTATGCCGCCATCGGGGTGGTCGCCGCCGACGGCCGCACCCTGGAGAGCTTCGTCACGAGTGGCCTCTCCGAGGTACAGCGCGAGCGCATCGGCCCGGCACCACGAGGGCACGGTATTCTCGGTCTCGTGGTTCGTGAAGCGAAGGTCGTACGGTTGCCCGATCTGGCCAAGCACCCCGCCTCATTCGGCTTTCCGCCACACCATCCCCCGATGCACAGCTTCCTCGGGGTCCCGATCGTGGGACGGCGGGGAATCTTCGGCAACCTCTACCTCACCGAGAAACTTGGCGGGGGTGAGTTTACTGACGACGACGAGCGGATTGTCCTCCTCCTCGCTGCGCAGACCGCGGCAGCGGTCGACAACGCGCGACTGCACGCGGAAAGCGCCCGCCTGCTCGACGAAGTGCAGCGACTGCATCGTTCAAGGGAACGGTTCTTCGCCATGGTGAATCACGAACTCCGCAACGCGCTTGCCGCCACGTTTGGCTGGGCCGAAATGCTGGTGCGTCGCAAGGATCCTGCGACGGTACCCCGCGCGGCGTTCGAGGTGATGCACTCGGCCGAGCAGGCGGTGGCATTGATCAATGACCTGCTCGATCTGAGTCGACTCGACGAAGATCGCCTCCGTCCCAACATCCAGCCGGTTGACGCGGTCGCGACGGCCCGCCGGGCGATCGGACGCGTGACGCCGGCGGCAGAGGCCAAGAGTGTCCAGATCGGGTTTGATATGGGTGCCGGTATCGTTCCATGTCGCACCGATCAGCACCGGGTAGAACAGATCCTCGTCAATCTGCTCAGCAATGCCGTGCGGCACGCGCCCGAGGGCAGCACCGTTGATGTCGCGCTCGCCATGCAGCGCGATCGTGTCGCATTTACTGTCGCCGACCGCGGGCCAGGCATCCCGGAATCCGAGATGGAGGAGATCTTCGACGTGTACTTCACCACGGCTGGTGAGGAGAGTCGCGGCTCGGGCCTCGGTCTGCCGCTGTCGCGTCGCCTGGCGCAACTGCTCCACGGCGCGCTCCGGGCCACGCCGCGCGCGGGCGGAGGCGGCCAGTTCATCCTGGAGATTCCGTCGATCGGTCCCACCTGAAGATTCCTTCATGCGATCCTGTCGGTCGGTTCACCGCGCTGGGGTAAGTTGGGGTCATGCGAATACTGGTAGTAGAGGACGACCGAAAGGTCGCAGGATTCATCGAGCAGGGCCTTCGCGAAGAAGGTTACGCCGTGGACGTTGCGCCGGACGGTGAGGCCGCGACCATGGCGGCCCACGTGTACGAATACGACGTCATCCTGCTCGACGTCGTCCTGCCGAAGAAGAACGGTTTCCAGGTGGCGACCGAGTTGCGTCGGGAGGGACGCACGACACCGATCCTGATGCTCACGTCGCGGGATGCGGTCGAGGACGTCGTCCGGGGACTGGATGCAGGCGCCGACGACTACCTCGCCAAGCCATTCCGCTTCGACGAGCTGCTGGCGCGCATCCGGGCCCTGGTTCGTCGCGGCGGCGCGGACCGTCTCGAGGTGCTGGGCTTCGGTCCGCTTGCGCTTGACCGGCTCAAGCATACCGTCACGGTCAATGCGCGACCCCTTGAACTCACGCAAAAGGAGTTCCAGCTCCTCGAGTTCTTCCTGATGCACGCCGAAGAAGTCATTCGCCGGACGACGCTGCTCGAAAAGGTCTGGGACATGCACTTCGACCCGGAGAGCAACGTGGTCGACGTGCATGTCGGCAATCTGCGCCGCAAACTTGACAAGGCAGTGGGGCGTTCGCTGCTGCACACCGTGCGCGGTGTAGGTTTCGTGCTGCGCGAGGGCACACCGTGAAGAGCCCTTCGTGCTGCGTCACGCGGCGACTGCCGCAGCTGGTTCATCTTCCTGAGGATCGCATGCCTGATACTGAATCTGCACCCGCCACATCCCGCCGTTCCTTCCTTCGTAACGGCGCCGTGGTTGCGGTCGCGTTGCCTGTCGTCGAGCTCCTGGGCGCCTGCTCGCCCGGGGCCGAGAAAACGGCGGCGCCGCCGACCCAAGGCGCTGGGTCGCAAGCAAAGCCTGCCATGGCCGCACCGGTCGTGTCGCCTCGCGAGAAGTCCGACCGGATGGACGCGATGCATGAGGCTGGTGTGAAGGCGTTTCCGGCGAAGACCGAGGGCAAGGGCAATGTGCTGTTGGCTCCACGGTTGGAGGGCGGTGTGAAGGTGTACGACCTCGAGTGTT
>JANMSC010000406.1:0-2177 GCA_031388885.1 Gemmatimonadales bacterium
GTGCGTTGGTCGGATCGTGCGACGCGTGCGTCGCACCTGAATTCACGGCCCACGGCCCACGGCCCTATACTCCAATCACCTCCACCGGATCCTCCATGCGCCGCCTGTTCGTCGTTGCACTGCTCACATGCGCCACCCCTCTCGAGGCCCAGACGTCGGCTCCGCTGCCGATCGACAGCGCCGTTCGTGTCGGGCGGCTCTCCAACGGCCTGCGTTACTGGATCCGCCACAACGCGACGCCAGCCCAGCGCCTCGAACTGCGTCTGGTGGTGCGAGCAGGTTCGGTGCTCGAGGACGACGACCAGCGCGGACTCGCCCACTTCGTCGAGCACATGGCTTTCAATGGCACCACCCGGTTCCGCAAGAATGAGTTGGTGCACTACCTGGAGTCGATCGGCGTGCGCTTCGGCGCTGACCTCAACGCCTCCACCGGTTTCGACGAGACGATTTACATCCTCCCCGTGCCCACCGACAAACCGCAGCTGGTCGAGCGCGCCTTCGACATCCTCCAGGATTGGGCCAGTGGCGTCCGCTTCGATGCCGCCGATGTGGCGGGCGAACGCGGTGTCGTGCTCGGTGAGTGGCGCAGCGGACTCGGCGCTGGCTCCCGGATTCGCGACAAGGAGTTTCCGTTGCTGTTCCAGGGATCACGCTACGCGGAGCGGCTGCCGATCGGCGACACCGCGGTGATCGCGCACGCGACCCCGGCGCCCCTCCGTCGCTTCTATCGCGACTGGTATCGCCCCGACCTGATGGCGGTCATCGCCGTCGGCGATGTGCCGTCGGACCGACTTGAGGCGCTCGTCAAGAGCCGCTTTGGCAAGCTGACCACGCCGCGTACGCCGCGTGTCCGCGAGGTGATGCCGGTGCCCGAGGTGGCAGGCACCCGCGTGTCGATCGTGACCGACCCAGAACTGACCTCGGAATCAGTGCAGCTCCTGGTGCGCCGGCCGAGTCACACGTACCGCACCGAAGACGACGAACGGCGTGTACTCGTCAATGCCATTCTCTCGACCATCGGAAACCAGCGTCTCGGAGATGTTCAGCGTCGCCCCGACGCACCGTTTGTCTCCGCGTTCTTCGGTCCGTCCCGACTGGTGCGCGACATCGAAGTCTTCGCCCTCGGCGTGACCGCCAAGGACGGACGCACTGCGCACGCGTTCGAGGCAGTGCTCCGGGAGCTGCGTCGCCTGGGCGTTCACGGTGTCCTGGCCACTGAACTCGACCGCGCCAAGGCATCGATCCTCCGTGGGCGCGAACAGGTCGCCGCCGAACAGGACAAGACGTTTTCGGCGAATTACGTCGGCAGCTACATCGATGCGTTCCTGAATGACGGCGCCACGCCGTCGGCGCGAGCGCGTCATGCCATCGCGCTGCGGCTCCTCCCGACCATCGCGCTCGACGACGTCAACGCGGCAATCCGCGACGCGTCGCGCGGCACCGATCGCTTCATCGCCGTGCGTGCACCGGAACGCGACAGCGTGACGCTCCCCGATCGCGCGACGCTCCTGGGCATTCTGGCGCACGTCGATACCCTGACCTTGCCGCCATGGGTCGAGTCGATTGCCACCGGGCCTCTCGTGCCAACGCCACCCGCACCAGGGCGCATCGCGTCCGAAACGACTCACGCGGCAGTGGGCGTTACCGAATGGCGCCTATCGAACGGCGTCCGTGTGCTGGTCAAGCCGACCGACTTCAAGGCCGATCAGGTCCTGGTGGCCGCCACGTCGCCCGGTGGCCTCTCGCTCGTTCCGGATGCCGACCTGATTCACACGCAGTTCGCCACGGCGCTCGCGCGTGAAAGCGGTTATGGCGCGTTCGATGCTCCCTCCCTGCGCCGTCGGTTGGCAGGCACGGTGGTCAACATCGCGCCGACCATCGACGAGACCAGCGAGGGCTTCAACGGTTTCACCTCGCCAAAGGACCTCGACACGTTCTTCGAAGTACTCTGGCTCGCCGCCACCGAACCACGGTACGACACCACGGCGATCGCCGCACTACTCTCGCGGATCCGACCGCAACTTGCCAATCGCGATCGCACGCCGTTCGCCGCGTTCTCCGATACGATCACGCTGACGATCGGCGGTGGCCACCCGCGTGCACTCCCGCTCACCCTTGCGCGTTTTGAGTCCATCGACCCGGCACGCGCCTTCAGCATCCTGCGCGATCGCTTCGCC
>JANMSC010000464.1:0-2425 GCA_031388885.1 Gemmatimonadales bacterium
AACCGAGGCCGGCACCGGTCGACTGGTCGAATGCGATCTGCTGACCGGCCGGGACGAGCGTCGTGTCGGAACTGGCGACTTCGCCGTACTCGACGGGTGCGAGCACCCCTGAACCGGTGCCGAAGGCCACCAGCGGCTTACCACCGTCGACCTTCTTGACCTGGTCGGGGATCCCGTCGCCGTTGACGTCACGCCACGAATAACGGCTCTGGTCGTAGTTCCAGTTGAGCGAGAAGCCACCGGAGAACTCTGCCCACGGTGTCGTGAATCCGAGCGAGGCGGTGCCCGCATACGACTCCCTTGACTCGAAGCCACCGGTGGTGAGTTTCACCGACTGCGAGGTGAACTTGTAGCCGAGGTTGTACTGGGCGAAGACGCCTTGCGGTGTGGTGAACACGCGGTCTGGCAGTCCGTCTCCGTTGACGTCGGCGAGCGCGACCTGGATGTCGGCCGTCCCTCCGGTCGAGTCGTCCGGGACGTCGGCGAGGTCTTCGCTGTATGTGCTGCTCGGGTCGGTGTCGCCGCCCGAGGCGTTCGGGCTGGTCCAGCTGGCGCTGATGTTGCCGCCGATGCCGACGCCGCCACTGGAGTCGTTGGCGGCACCGCCCATGGCCGCTGCCCCGCCCTGGATTGCGTTCGTCCCGCCCTTCGAGTTGCCCTTGATGTCGACCAGTTGGACGGCGAGGCCGCCGGACGCCGAGATCGTCAGGTCCTGGTTGATGACCGCAAGGTCGCTGACACTCGTGCTGCTCGCGAGGTAGCTGCCGCGCTGGTTCGTGTAGTGGATCTTGCCCGGCGTCAGCACGTCGGGGTAGCCGTCAGCGTTCATGTCCTCGTAGTCCACCAAGCCGAAGCTCGGCCCGATCCCGAGCGAGCCACCGAATGGTCCGATACCGATCGCCAGCGCCGCCGTCGGCGCGGCGACGGCGATACGGGTGACCGCCGTGCCGTTCCCGCTGGGGACGCCTGTGCCCGTGCCGCTGCTGAGCGCCACCGAGTCGGCACCCAGGCGCGAGGTGCGCATATGTGTGGCGTTGGCGGCATGGTTCTCACGCGGGCCGCGCCATTGTGCGCCAGGAAGCGTGCTGCCGCCCGGTACCGTCGCGACGCTGAGGTCTGGGATGAAGGCGTACGACGGTTCGGCGTTCGAGCTGGTGTTGCTCGTGTCGATGTCGTCGAACGCATCGCCGTTGCCGGTAGGCGCGTTTGCCTCGTCGAAGTCACCTGCCTGAATCACGAACGCGGTGCGGTCGATAGCCGTCGTGGCGTTGATGCCAGCGGCGGTGTAGCCGGCGACGCCCCAGCCTCGATAGGCGAGCGGGAAGATGCCCTGCGGTCCGCGCCAGCGGAGCTTGGCGGCGACGTTCGTGACGTCGCCCGCGTGATCGCCCTCGCCGTTCGGGTGCAGCGTGACTGCGCCGAGCGTTGTCGTGTCTGCTTCGTTGTCCACGCGCAGCATGAAGTCGATGAAGTACGCGCCACCGCTGAAGGCGGTGTCTGAGTTGAATGTCACGTTGTTCGACCCGCCCCCGACGCTTTGCGAGGCCGTGTCGACGAGCACACCGGCGGCGGTCTTCACGGTCATGATCACGGTGGAGCTGTCGGCGCTTCCGGAGCGGTTGATGATCGCCTGCACGTCGTACGTGCCGTTAGCTGTCATCGTCATGGCAACCGTGCGAGGGTCCTGATGCGGGTACTGCTCGATCTCTGGCAGCAATTCGACGACGATCGTCGGATCACTCGGATAGTGCGCCGACGCCACGAAGGAGACATCGGCGAGGTCTACCGGCGAGTCCACCTCCAGGTATGCCTCGATCGTGTCCTGCGACGGGACGATGCCGGGATCGGCCTCGGTCGGGAATTTCGGACCCTCGACCACGAAGTCGACGCTGAAGCTGAACAGTCCGGTGGCAGTGCGCGAGACCGTGGCACCCGGAACCGGCACCTCGCTTGTCACTCCGGTGTCACCGTCCGTGTGCTTCAGCACAACGCGGACGTCGTCGCTGGTCGCCGAGGCTTTGTTGACGGTTGCCTCGAACCGAATAGTGCCGGGCTTCGGCACGACGGCCTGGCTGTTCGGCCGGCCGGCGAGGGTGAAGTCGGCGGACGAGTCGAACACGAGTTGCGAGAGGCCGTTGACGTCGAGCGGCACACTCGCCAGGTCGGCCACACCGGTCACCGCCGTGTAGGTGATCGTCGGGTCCCAGGAGACCTCGTCGTTGGCGCCGTCGTCGACCGAACCGACGCGGAAGAAGATCTCGTCGCCGGCCGACACGCTGCGGCTGATCGCTGACGTGAACGCCTGAGAGCCGTTGGCGAGCAGGTTGGCGGCGCTGTCCGGGAATGGCAACTCGTCGTCGTTGTGCTGGATCGCAACGCGAACACCGTCGGCGGAATCGACGCCGGTCATCGTGACGGGCGCGTT
>JANMSC010000473.1:0-11366 GCA_031388885.1 Gemmatimonadales bacterium
GCCGATGCTGGTGCCGCCGCGACGGGTAACATCGTCGATTACATCGCTGCTGCCGCGGGCACGAACGACTCAGTCCGTACCGAGTCGATCGACAACCGCTCGGGGCTGTCGCGCTCGATCATCACAAGCCGTCGCTTTGCCCAGGGCGGTGCAACTGGTGCTACGGCGAACACTGGCTGTCAGACCTCGGCTGGCGTCTTCGGCGCGGCCTTGATTGACGGTTGGCGTCCGGCGCCGGCGGTGCATGTCACATGTATCGCAGCGGCTGTGTCGGGCTACTACACCACCACCGAAACCACGGTGGACCGGGCCGGTAACCTCTCGTTGACCTACAAGCGGACCCTCGCCCTTGATCTTGGGCAGCCGCAGGTCACCGGTGTGAGCCCGAACGCCGTCTACACGGCGAACACCGCGGCTGGCTTCACGATCGGCATGCAGGATGACCTCGAAGTCATCGACGCGCGCCTCCGTGTTCGCTACGCCAACGTCTCGCAGGGCGATGCCGGCTTCACGGCGTCGTCTGGGCTGATCTGGAACTTCCCGGGGTTCACGCCGTTTGCGACCCGGTTCGATGCCAGCATCATCAATCCGTTCCTGGGCGTGCTGACCCTCGACATGTTCACTGTGTCGATTCAGGAAACCTGCCTTGCGGCAGCCAGCCCGTTCGCTGCGTGCGTCTATCGTGGCGATCCGATCGGCAATGTCTCGTCGACGGTCGTTAAGCCGGACTCAGTCGCAGTCATCGTCCGCGACGTGTTCGGTTCGTTTGTCAGCAACTTTGTCCCAGGCGCGTTGTTCGGAGTATCGAACGAACTCGCCTCACCGATTCTGTCCTCGACCGTTCCGGCCGTGGGTTTCTACTCGGTGACGTATAACACCAGCACCAGCTGTCAGGCTGGTGGTATCCTTGGCGGTCCGTGCGTGATTGCGGGCATCAACTTCCGTGATTTCGCGGCAACCGCGACGACTCGCACCTATCGTGCGACCGAAGCGTTCAGCACCACTTTGCCGATCTTCACCCGCGTGGACCTGTTCGGCCTCAACGCCGTCGGTCAGTGGGTGTTCATCCAGCGGATCACCGTTCCGGCGGTTGTTCCGGTCAGCGGCACCATCGCTGCCGGCGCTGGTACGATCACGGGCTCGGATAACGGGCTTGAGCGGTTCTGGGATTACCAGTTCACCAGCGTTCCGACCGGGTTCACGCAGTATCGTGCGCTTGGTGTGAACGCCAGTGGTTACGGCCTGTTCTCGACTCGCCAGCCGTAATCGGTGACGAGCCAGAACACCTGACCGGCTAGCACAGCAGTCAGTCGCAGTACACCGACGGCCCCGCGAAAGCGGGGTCGTTGTGTTTGCGCGATGATCGATGATCGATGATCGATGATTGATGAGCGAGAAGCGAGAAGCGAGAAGCGAGAAGCGAGGCGTCGGGTCGTGCCGGTGCGCGTGAATTTGGCCATCGTGGTTGGGTTCCCCACGAGTTTCGTGGGCAATGCGCTCGTACCGTGAACTCACCGCGTGGCAGGTCGCCAATCAGACCGCGATTGGGATCTACCGGTTTGCCGACGCACACTGGAGCCCACCGAGGGCGAGCGCGTTCGATCAGCTACGGCGCGCCGCGCTCTCAGTTCAGCTCAATATTGCCGAAGGATATGCGTCCGGGCGGGGAGCCCGGTGCCGATATCATCTTCGGATCGCCCACGCTTCTGCCGTCGAGACCACGGAAATACTGCGATTTCTGCAGGAGCTCGGGGCTGAGATTCAGCCGCTGATCGAGCTCTCCGTTCGCGTGCAGTCGCTCACCTTTCGACTTTGGCAACGTACCGGGTAGGTACGAGATTCCGCGCTTCTCGCTTCTCGCTTCTCGCTTCTCGCTTCTCGTCAGTACCCCTCTCTCCCCATTGCTCTAAACGTCAGGACTTTTCCGAGCTCCACGCCGGGCTGATCAAACGGATCGACGTTGTACCACACCCCCGCGTATCCAGTCGCGATCTGGAAGAACATGAAGAGTCGGCCCAGGGTGCGGGCGTCGAGCGTGTCGATCTCGAGGGTGCAGCTCATCCGGCCCTCGCTGCGGAGCGCTTCTCGCGTCGCGACGAACTCGGCGTCGAGTAGCGCGCCCATCGTCTTGCCCGCGAGGTACGACAGCTCCGTTGGCAGGTTGTCACGGTGCGGGATCGGGAGCATGTCGGCGGTGCCGCGCACCCGGACGAAGGTGACGGTCTTGTCGAACGGCCCCTCGACAAAGAGTTGGACCTGAGAGTGCTGGTCGGTGGCCCCAACCGCGCCGACCGGGGTGGGCCCACGGAAGACTTCGTTGCCGTCGCGGTCCCGGCGCTTGCCAAGGCTTTCGGCCCAGAGCTGGCGATACCACTCGGCGAATTCGCGGAGCGCGTCGCAATACGGCATCAGCACGTGGACGTTGGCGGCTCGGGTGGCCTGGGCCTGCCACTGGAGCGCGGCCCAGCGTGCCGCAGGGTTGGCGTGCAGCTGGTCGGTGTCGGCTTCCGCCACAGCGTCTTGCGCCCCCGCGAGCAACGCGCCGACATCCACGCCGAGGAGGGCAGCCGGCACGAGACCCACGGCGGTCAGCACCGAGAAGCGGCCACCAACGGCTGCCGGCACGTCGAACGCCGTCAGCCCATCGGCGCGCGCCAGGGCTCGCAGCGCACCCTTCTGCGGATCGGTGGTGATCACTAGCTGCTCACGCGCCGCAGCAGCGCCAACCGCCTGCTCCAGCCAGTTGCGCACCACGAGATACTGCGCCAGCGTTTCGGCGGTGCCGCCGGACTTCGAGATCACGTTCACCAGGGTACGGCGCGGGTCGAGTCGGTCGAGCGCCCCCTGGATGCTCACCGGATCGACGTTGTCGAGCACGGTGAGGGTCGGCCACCCGTCGCGCTTGTCGGCACTCCACTCGTTCCACTGGGCGCCTTTGAGCGCGGCAAGGACCGCTTTCGCGCCCAGTGCCGACCCGCCGATGCCGAGCACCAGCAGGTGGTCGAATCGACCGCGTTGTTCGGTGGCCCACTGCGAGATTCGGGTTACCACGTCGCCCTGTTCGCCAAGTTCGAGGAAGCCGTATTCGCCACCGGCGCGGCGCCGGGTCACTTCCTGATGGATCGCCCCGAAGCGTGCGGCGAGCGACACCCGCAACGCGGGGTCAAGGCCGTGCACGCCGTCGAGGGCGTCGCGATACATCAGCGTGTCGTCGAGCCGCAGCGTCATGTCGGGATCTCCACAGTGAGACCATCGTACCCCGGTTCGATGCCGGCTGGGAGGCGAGCGAGGAGCTCGCGGTGCGACGTTTCGTGGGTCAGGTGGGTCAGCAGTGTGCGCTCAGCGCCGATCGCGCGCGCCGTCTCGACAGCTTCGTCGATCGACAGGTGCGTCGGGTGTGGCCGCCACCAGAGCGCATTCAGCACCAGCAGCGACACGCCTTCGAGCAGTCGTCGGGTGGCCGCATCAACGCGCTTCACGTCGGTCAGGTACGCGACCGGTCCGATCCGGTAGCCGAACACGGTGGCGAGGCCATGCTCGAACGCGAGCGGGAGCACCGCCGTGTTGGCGATCGTCGTCGGAGCGCCGGCGGTGAGCGGTTGCAGCGTCAGCCGTGGCTTCGACGTGCCGTCGAATGGTACCACGTGATCATCGAAGATGTAGCCGAACGCATTGCGAATGTGGTCAAGCGTTTCTACCGGCCCAAAGAGCGGCAGTGAGGCGCGTTGCAGTTGCGAGAGCGAGCGGAGGTCGTCGATTCCGTGGACGTGGTCGGCGTGAAGGTGAGTGTAGAGCACGGCGTCGATCCGGCTCACGCGCGCTGCGAGCAGCTGCAGCCGCAGCTCGGGCGGGGTGTCGATCAGGAAGGTGGTTTCACCGGACTCGACCAGCGCACCGGTTCGGGTGCGGCGGTCGCGCGGATCGTCCGATTGGCAGACGGCGCACCGGCACCCGATCTGAGGTACCCCCATTGAGGTCCCCGTCCCGAGCAGGGTCAGCCGCATCGCTTAGATGGTCTCGACCTTCAGCAGGTTGGTGTTGCCGGGCTCGTCAAACGGTACCCCGCAGGTCACCACCACTCGACCGCCTTCGCTCGTGATGTCGCGCGCAAGCAGTTCCGCCCGGGCGATCGCCCACATCGGATCGTAGTTTTTCAGGTGCTCGATCAGCACCGGCACCACGCCCCAGACGAGGCCGAGCTGATGGTAGGTGTCAGCCTCCGGCGTCACGGCAAGGATCGGCACACGCGGCCGGTAGGACGACACGGTGCGCGCGGTGAAGCCGCTCGACGTGAAGCAGACGATGGCATGGGCGTCCAGCATGTCGGCCGCGGCCGACACCGCAACGGCAAGCGCATCTTCGGTGGGCGTTGCCCCCGCACCAGTCCGCGCGAAATGAGGGAGCGGCATCGCCCAGCGACGCCGGTCGTTCTCGGTCGGCCGGTGACGATGATACTCGACCTCGCGTGCGATCCGGTCCATCGCCAGCACCGCTTCCAGCGCATACGCACCGATAGCGGTCTCGGCGGAGAGCATCACGGCGTCGGTGCCGTCGAGAATCGCGTTGGCAACGTCGGACGCTTCGGCGCGCGTCGGCCGAGGGTTGGTGATCATCGATTCGAGCATCTGCGTGGCGGTGATCACCGGCTTGCCATGACGGTTGGCGCGCTGGATCAGTCGCTTCTGCACCATCGGCACCTGTTCGAACGGCAGCTCCACGCCCAAGTCGCCGCGAGCCACCATCAGCGCGTCGGACGCGAGGATGATCTCGTCAAGGTTCTTGATCGCGGTGTCCTTCTCGATCTTGGCGACGAGCTGCATCGACGGCGGGACGATCTGCCGCACGCCCAGCATGTCCTCGGCGCGGCGCACGAAGGAGATTCCCAGGTACTCGATGCCGAGCGCCACGACGCGTCGGACCTCCTCGCGATCGTGCTCGGTCACGGCCGGCGTACTGACGTCGACCCCGGGGAGGTTCATCCCCTTGTTCGCCTTGAGCAGTCCGCCGTAGCGTACCTTGCCCTCGACCCGATCGCCGCGAATGGCCGTGACATCCACGGTGAGGAGGCCGTCGTCGAGCAGGATCCGCGAGCCCGGGACGACGTCGCCAGCGAGCTCCGGATAGGTCGTGGGGATATCGCCTTCTTCGGCGTGCCCCTCGGGCGCGAAATGGACGATCTCGCCGGGTGAGAGGGTGATCGGCTCGGGGAGCCGCCCAACCCGGATTCGTGGACCGTGCAGGTCGACCAGAATGCCGATCGGGGCACTCCGCTCGGCGCGCACTTTCTTGAGACGCCGGATCCATGTCTCCCGGATCTCTGGCGTGCCGTGCGAGGCGTTGATCCGGACGATGTTCACGCCAGCGTCGAAGAGTGCGTGCATCCGCTCTTCGGTCTCCCAGGCGGGGCCGAGGGTGGCGACAATCTTGGTCCGACGGATCGAGTCTCCCGACATCAGCTGATCTGGCTCCGTGTGTGCGGCGGGGATGAATATCGGCGCGAAAGATAGCGGCACCGAAACACGCGGGCACCTCTAGCTGCGACACTGTGATAGCGATATTCGTCCACAAATCGTGGATAGTGTGGAATTCTGCTTTCCCACGCCGCTTTGCCGGCGGAGGCCGCGCTGTCCCGGCCCATTTCGCGGAGCGGCGACTCATCTAGTCACATCATTCCCACATCGCGTGACCACGCCACGGCGGCTCCGAATTCGTCCACGAACATTTGTGGATTCGACTGTTTGTCCACAACCGCGTCCGGGGATAAGTGCCGTGAACCGACCGCAAGTCGTGCGCTGGCAACGGGCTTGGTCCATCGGCCGTTATCGACATGGTCCGGAATCGCTAAGTTGTTGATCCACAACGAATTCACACCGTGGAATAATGTGGAAAAAGGGGTTGCTGGCCCGTGACAAGCGAGAATGGCGCCGCAGTTTGGCCGCCTGGAGCGCATGAATTCGATAGGTTTGCCGCAGTTCACCTCGTCGCCTAGATTCACCGCGTTGCGTTGTCATTGCCTTCAGGAGTCGCGATGAACGAGTCGATGGGTCGCATTCTCGCCGGCTTCGACGGCGGTGTCCGCGTTAATGCCAGCCGAGTCGAAATAGTCCGAGCCGAGGCGCTGCAGTCCGACGCGATGGACGCACTCGTCTGGGCGGCGGTCTTCGGGGAGCACGATGAGCGCGAGGGCGCTCGGCACCTGCTGTGGGAACTTGGCCAGGCGACGGGAGTCCGGCCGGCGTCGATTCACGACCTGTACATCGCCCGCGGACGCGGTGAGTGCGCCGGCTTCACGGTTCCGGCGATCAACGTCCGGATGATCGCGTACGATACCGCCCGCGCAATCTTTCGCGCGGCCAAGGCGTGCAACGGTGGGGCGATCATTGTCGAGATTGCCCGATCGGAAATCGCGTACACCGACCAGCGGCCGGCCGAGTATGTCTCGGTGATGATCGGTGCGGCGCTGCGCGAGGGGTACGAGCATCCGCTCTTCATCCAGGGCGACCACTGCCAGGTCAATCCGAAGAAGTACGAGGCAGACCCCGAAGGCGAAGCGGGCGAAGTGATGAAGTTGATCGCCGAAGAGGTGGCGGCCGGGTTCTACAACATCGACGTGGATACGTCCACGCTCGTGAACCTCGACTTTCCGACCCTCGACGAGCAACAGCGGGTCAACTACGAGCGTGCCGCGCAGGTCACGAAATTCATTCGTGAGCGCGAACCGGATGGCGTGACGGTATCGGTGGGCGCGGAGATCGGCGAGGTCGGCCACAAGAATTCGACTGTCGAGGAGCTGCACGCGTTCATGAACGGATTCAATCGCACCTTGGCGGCGATGGGCGATTACGTTGGAATCAGCAAGATCTCGGTCCAGACAGGCACGTCGCATGGCGGCGTGGTCCTGCCCGACGGGACGATCGCAGCTGTGCAACTCGACATCGACGCGCTCGCGGCGCTGTCGAAGTCGGCGCAGCAGGACTACGGGCTTGGAGGAGCGGTACAGCACGGCGCATCCACCTTGCCGTCAAATGCGTTCGGCAACTTTCCGCGGGTGGAGACCGTCGAGATCCATCTCGCGACGAATTTTCAGAACATCGTGTTCGACCATCCTGCACTTCCGGCCGAGTTGCGGCAACGCATGTACCAGTGGCTCGACGAGAACGCGCAATCAGAACGGAAGTCCACTGACTCCGACGAGCAGTTCTACTACAAGGCGCGAAAGAAGGCGATCGGCCCGTTCAAGCGCGAGATGTGGGGGCTGCCGCAGGACATTCGTCAGCAGGTGAGCGCCGATCTCCAGAAGACGTTTGCGTTCCTGTTCGAGCAGTTGGGTGTCGCGGGGACGGCCGACCTGGTTCGACGCTTCATCACCGCCCCGGTCGTTCGGCACGGGGCCCTTGCCGGAGTGGGCGTCCTCGCCGAGGATGATCCCGACGCCGGCGAATGAGCCCCAAGGGAGGTTCCATGGCAGCACGCGACGAGAGAGACATCACGGTCATCGACACCAGTTCGGGCGGCGGTGTGAAGTGGTTTGTGTATGGCGCGCTGCTCGGCGCGGGGCTCGGACTGCTGTTTGCTCCCAAGGCGGGGGTGGAGACGCGAGCCGACCTGTCGAAGCGCGCTCGGCGGTTGCAGAGCGAGGCGAGTGAGCGACTCGACGAGTTGGCTGACGAGGTCGAGACCCGTGGGCGACAACTCAAGGGTCACGTCGAGGAGTGGGCCGACGAAGTTGCCGGCGAAGTGCGCGACGGCAAGCGGGAAATCCGACGCACCGCCAGCTCCGCTCGCGACGATCTCGAGCGGCGGCTCGCCGATGCCCGGATGCGCCGTCGTGCTGGCGTGGCCGCGGACGGAGTTGCGGACCTCGATGACGACGACGAAGATTTCGAGGATGAGCACGCCAACGGGGACCGCATCGGATGAGTGCCTGAGGGCGGACCACCCCGCCACCCTGAAAGCCCGCCCACCGGCGGGCTTTCTTCCGTGAGCCACCCGACGGCGTCGGCTCCACCCAAGCCGCTGTCGATGCTGACGCGGACGCTGGAGACCCTCGATCGCGCGAACCTTCCGCTGCTCGCCTCGGCCGTCACGTTTGACGCGCTCCTTGCGTTGATTCCACTGGCGATCCTCTCCGTCGCGGGACTCGGGCTGTTGCTTGAGTCCACCTCGTATTTCGGGACCGCCGACATGGCTGTCCTGATCACCCGATTCCTCCCGGCGCACATGCACGGGGTCGAGGGCGATCCCTTCGTACTGGTCGAGGGCCTGCTCGAAAAGATCCGTGGCTATCGCAGCCAGCTCACGTGGATCGCGGTACCGGCATTCCTCTGGTTCAGCACGCGACTCTTCGCCGCCGTGCGGGTCTGCCTGTCGCACATATTTCAGGTGCGTCAGCGGTCGGCCCCTGGTGGCCTGGTCCTCAGTTACGTCCTGAACTATGGCATCGCCAAGGCGCAGGACCTCGCGATGGTGCTGTTTGTGCTGACGCTCGCGCTCGTCAACACGGTGCTCTCAACGGGTATCGCGTTGTTGACCGCCGAAGGGGTCTATCTCGAACCGCCGTGGACGTTCCTGCTGAGCACCGGTGGTCGGCTGCTGGGCGAGGGCCTGGCGTTGGCGTTCGGGCTTGCGCTCTTCGTGGCGCTCTATCGTTACGCGTCACCCAAGCGACTGGCATGGTCGGGTGCGCTGGTCGCGGGCGGCGTGGCCACGCTCGGCTTCGAACTCGCGAAGCGGCTGTACGGACTCTATCTCTCCAATACTGTCCGCGGTGGGTCGTTCTCGATCGACGCGAACGTGGGCGCGGTGCTGCTGTTCGTCCTCTGGATCTGGTATATGTCCCTGGTGTTCCTGATCGGTGCTGCCGCGGCCGATGTCTGGGACCGCGCCCGCGCCGCGAAACAGGCGCACGCCATAATTCCCGCTCCCGTGCGACCACCATCAGCCAGCGAAGCGTGATGACTCTCCTGTCAGCAGTCCGTCGTGTGATCGTGCCGTGCGTACTGCTCGTTCCCGCCGTCGGTCGTGGCCAGGCGGCGCCGACGCAGGCAGCACCGTACGACTTCTATGGCTTTGGCCCCTACCGCACGGCGGTGCCGCGTCCCGATGCGCGCCTCGGCCACGCGATCGGGTCGCGCCACACGATGTATCACCAGCAGCAAGCGGTGCTCGACGCGATGACGGCTGCGGCCAGCGATCGGGTGCGGGTGGAAGTGACCGGGCAGACCGCGGAAGGAAAGGTGATGCGGGTGCTGGTCATCTCGAGCCCTGCCAACATCGCCCGACTCGACGCGATCCGCGACGACATCGCCCGGCTGGCCGATCCGCGGCGGACCACCCGCGACCAGGTGGCCGGCGTTGCGGTGCGCACACCCGCGGTCGCGATGCTGTCGCACTCGGTTCACGGCAACGAGCCGGCTGGATTCGAGGCAGCGATGATGACCGCCTACACCCTGCTGGCGTCGGATCACCCGGCCATTCGCATGATTCTTGACAGCACGATCGTGATCATCAACCCGTCGCAGAACCCCGATGGCCACGAGCGCTTTGCGGCGTGGAGCAATTCGGTCGCCGTTGGCAGCGCCGACCCGGGCGCGGTGGAGCAGACCGAGCCGTGGTCGATTCAGGGGCGATTCAATCACTACCGTTTCGACCTCAATCGCGAGCTGCTCGCGTTCACCCAGGCCGAGACGCGGGCGACGGCGGGGGCGGTGCTCAGGTGGAAGCCGCTGGTCGTTGTCGACATGCATAGCACGACACCACAGTACTTCTTCCCGCCCGTTGCGCTCCCGATCAACCGCAATATCCCGGCGTCGAGCGCCACGTGGCTCGAGGCGTTTGGCCGGGGCAACGCGGCCGCATTCGACGCACACGGCTGGCAGTACTACGTGCGGGACGTCTTCGACCTCTTCTACCCCGGCTACTGGGATTCGTGGCCATCGCTCAACGGTGCGATCGGGATGACCTTCGAGAGCGACGGCGGGCCCGAGCTCACGATCCGGAAAGCCGATGGCACCATCACCACGTTTCGCGACGGGATCGCCCACCACTTCGTCGCGTCCATCGCGACCCTCGGGACGCTGGCGGCCCGGCGCACCCCGATGCTCACCGATTTCCACGCCTTTTTTGCGTCGGCGATGAGCCCGTCGGGGCCGATGCGCCGAGTGGTGATAGCGCCCGGCGTCGATCCGGGGCGAACCGCTGAGGTCATCACGACGCTCCGGTTGCAGGGCATCGAAGTTGGTGAACTGTCTGCTGCGCTGACGGTCGCGTCGGCACGTGATTATCTGGCCGGCACGACCGCGCGGCGGACCTTTCCTGCGGGCTCGTATGTGATCGACATGGCTCAACCGCAGGGACGACTCGCCGCTGCGCTGCTCGAGCCCTCCACCGTGCTCGATTCGGCATTTGCGCGCCGCCAGCTCGACCGCTTCGAGCGCAACCGGCGCCGTGGCGAGGACGCTCAGCGCGAGGGGTATGAGTTCTACGACATCACCGCGTGGTCGATCCCGTTGACGCACGGACTCGATGCCGCGTGGACTGACGAAGTCACCGCGTACGTTCGTCCGTCCGATCAGGCGATTGGTCCTGAACCGGTCGCGTCTCGCGCCACCAGCGCCTACGTCATTCCGTCCGGATCGCGCGCCGCAACGACGCTGGGCCTCGCACTGCTGCGCGACGGCGTCAATGTCGCGGTCGCCAGCGCACCGCTGCGCGCCGATGGCGTCACCTATCCCGCGGGTTCGCTGGTCGTGCGCGTGGTCCGCAATGTCGCCGGGTTGCACGAACGGATCGTGGCGGCACAGCAGGCCTACCCGGCGCGGATGGTCGCGGTGCAGTCGGCGTTTCCCGACGCCGGCCAGGTCGGCGTCGGCAGCCCCTCGGTCGGGCCGGTGCACGCACCAAAGATTCTCGTGCTCGCTGGAGACGGCGTGTCGCAGACGTCGTTCGGTGACGTGTGGTGGTATCTCGAGCAGGAGCTGAAGCAGCCGTTCGTGCCGATCGATCCCCGGCGCGTCGACTTGGTGGAACTCGAGAAGTACAACGTGATGGTCCTGCCCGAAGGCAACTACGCCAATACGCTTGGCACCGCCGGCATGAATCGCATTCGCGATTGGGTCCGCGGTGGTGGCGCCATCATCGCCATGGGATCGGCCGTGTCGGCGCTCGAGCACAAGGAGATGGCGTTGCGCACTCCGACCGAGCTGCCCAAGGCCGACGACAAGAAGAAGCTCGAGGTCACCGACACGAGCGTCACCGCACCCGATCCAGCGCCATTCGTGTCGCCCACCGCAACGGGCAACCAGAAACCAGCGTCGGCACCCGGTGCGATCGCGCGCGCGGCGCTCGACCGCTCACACTGGCTCACC
>JANMSC010000012.1:0-2427 GCA_031388885.1 Gemmatimonadales bacterium
GGGGCAGCCGGGGCCCCCGCCACGCGTCCTTTGCGTGGTGGGGTGGAAGCCGCGGACGCGGCGGCGGTGGACGTGGTTGCGGAAGCCGCGTGGCCTCCCGACTGCGGGTCAGGCTCCGACTTGCAGGCTGCGCAGGCCGCCACGACGAGTGCGAGGACAATCAAAAAGATCCGCGATGTCGTCATGGTGATCCTCATGGGCGGACCGGCGCGAAGAAGTAGGGCGGAAAGTCTGCGGCTGGCGAGCCCGCCGGGCGACGGAGGTTCTGTGACGCGCCCCGGTCAGGCGCCAGCGGAATGTACAGACCACCGGTTGCCGCGAGCGTGTCGAAGAGTTCCGCATTGAGGCGAGCCGCGATGTCGCGATGGGCCGGATCGCGCACGAGGTTTCGCGTCTCGAGCGGGTCCGCACGGAGATCGTACAACTCGTCGGTGTCCCAGATGCCGTAGTAGCGGATGTACTTGTACTGCGCCCCGCGCAGCGCGTGCAACGTGGGTGTCTGGGGGAAGTTGCGCTCCCAGTAGTACTCGTAGAGCAGCGTGTCGCGCCAGGCGATACGCTCGCCACGCGCCAATGGCAGCAAGCTCCGCCCGTCCATGGCCGGCGGCGTCAGGCCGGCCGCCTCGAGCACGGTCGGCGCGATGTCGATGTTGGCGACGACCTCGTCGACCGACCGCCCCGCCGGCAGTCCACCGCCTGCCATCAGGAGGGGCACCCGCATCGATTCCTCGTAGGCCGTCCGCTTGTCGATGAGCCCGTGCTCGCCGAACGCGAATCCGTTGTCGCCCATGAACATCACGATGGTGGAGTCGAGCAGCCCGCGGTCCCGGAGCAGCTGCACGATGCGTCCGACGCTGTCGTCT
Organism: Gemmatimonadales bacterium; assembly: GCA_031388885.1. GTDB lineage: Bacteria > Gemmatimonadota > Gemmatimonadetes > Gemmatimonadales > GWC2-71-9 > Palsa-1233. The sequence continues at coordinate 864 of JANMSC010000012.1, forward strand.
ACCGCGAGCAGCGTTTCGGCGTACCGGCGGTAATACTCGGCGATGTTCAGATCGTCGTGGTACGGGAAATCGACGCCGTGCCAGCTGTTTCGTTGATTGCGGACCCACATCGGTTTGCCGGCATTGTTCTCCGGCGTGTCCGCCATCGTCTTTGGCGGCACGAACGGTTTTCCCGCATAGCGTCCCTTGTGACGCTCCGCCGGCACGAAGTCCGCGTGCACCGCCTTGTGGGACAGATACAGGAAGAAGGGGCGGTCCTTGCGTCGCTCCTTCAACCAGTCCATCGCGTAGTCGGTCAGTTCATCGGTGATGTAGCCGCGCTGCGGCACCGCCGTACCATCCACGTTGAGCCCGTTCTTGCTCGGGAGATACGTCCCCTGACCTCGGAAGCTGACCCAGCGATCGAAGCCAGGCTGGGGCGCGTCGCTTTCGCCGCCCATGTGCCACTTGCCGATGAACGCCGTCTCGTAGCCCGCTTTCTGGAGATACTGCGGGAAGAACGTCGTGCCGGGCGGCACCGGGTTGTTGTTGTCGACCACGCGATGACGGTGCGCATACTGCCCCGTGAGAATCGACGCGCGGCTCGGCGAGCAGAGTGCCGTCGTGACAAACGCATTTTTGAGTTGCACACCGCTTCGGGCGAGCGCGTCGAGGTTCGGCGTCTCGAGCCAGGGGTGGCCCATGGACCCAAGCGCGTCGAAGCGAAGGTCGTCCACGAGCACGAAAATAACGTTGCGGGGCTGGGCGCCGCTCACGCGGGGCAGTTGCTGCCCGATCAACGCCGGGCGGCCGACGGGCTCACCGCCCACGCCGCCGACCGCCAGGGCCAGCACGGTGGTGGTTGCCGCGCGCCCGAGCGCGCGTGTCCAGGTCGTCAACAGAGTCCTCCAGCCAGGCCGATAACGTACTAGATCTCTCTCGAGCGGCGTAACTGAAAAAGTGTCAGCCCAAGCGTCCTTCGGTCCTTCGGTCCTCTCGTCTGCCTTTCGCGATCGGCGTCTTGACAACAGCCCCTCCAGGTCTCACCATCCGCGACGGGGGCCATGTGAAATTGACGTCGTGTATCGCTGCGGCCGTCTTGCTCAGCTGCGCCAGTGCGTCGGCCCAGCAGGACATGGGCGCCATCGCCGGCGTCGTTCGCGACAGCACCGGAGGCGTTCTGCCGGGGGTGCGCGTGACCGCGACCGCGCTCGCCACGACGATCACCGCCGAAACCATCACCAACGCGGAGGGACTCTACACGCTGCCGGCGCTGAAGATTGGCCGCTACCGCGTGACGGCGGAGCTCTCCGGCTTCAAACGCGCGGTGGCCGATGAGGTGGAGATCAACGCGCAGAGCCGCGTCCGCGTCGATCTGCAGCTCGAGCTCGGCGCGATGACGGAAGACGTCTCGGTCAAGGCGGAAGCGCCGCTGCTGCAGACCGAAACCTCGTCGCTGGCGCACGTGATCCGCGAAGAGGAGATCAAGGAGCTGCCGCTCAACGGCCGCAACTTCCAGCAGCTCGCGGTGTTGAGCGCGGGGGTGCTGCCGGCCGCCGGCCATCGCGATCGCGAAGGCGGCTTC
>JANMSC010000052.1:0-3927 GCA_031388885.1 Gemmatimonadales bacterium
ATCCGGTGAGCTGGATCGACGTCGAAGCACGAGTGCTGAGCGAGCTCCGGGCTCATTTTCGGCCCGAGTTCCTCAACCGGGTGGACGACATCATCGTCTTCCGGCCGCTGAGTCGAGGCGACCTGGACTACATCGTCGCGCTGCAAATAGGCAGGCTCCGCACCCTCGTGGCGGCCCGCGGGCTCACGCTCGACGTGACGCCGGCGGCGATGCACTGGCTGGGTGAGGCCGGCTACGATCCGCTCTATGGCGCCCGGCCCCTCAAGCGGGTGATCCAGCGGGAGCTCCAGAACCCGATCGCGATGGAGCTGCTGCAGGGAGGCTACGGCGACGGAGACGCCATCACGGTCGATGCGGGCTCGAACGGCCTGATTTTTCGGCGCGCGCTGGGTGGCGGTGCGTAATCCGACCGTGAGCGAGCCCGACTTGGACGGGATGCGCCTGGCGATGGCCCAGGCGCGACTCGCTGAGGCCGCCAGCGAGATGCCGGTCGGGGCGGTGGTGGTGCGGGGCGGGGAAGTGCTCGGAGCGGCCCACAATGAGACCACTGCCCGACAGGACCCAACCGCCCACGCAGAGCTTCTCGCGATCCAGCGGGCACTGATCCACGCCGGCTCGGACCGGCTTCCCGACGCCACGCTCTATGTCACCCTCGAACCATGCGCCCAGTGCGCCGGCGCGATCGTGCTGGCCAAGGTGGGCCGGGTGGTCTTCGGTGCGTGGGACGACAAGGCCGGCATGGCCGGATCGGTCGGCGACCTGCTCCGTCACCCGCGGTTGAACCACCGCGCCGAGGTTATTGGGGGGATCCTGGCAGAGGAATGCGGTGGCGTGCTCCGACAGTTCTTCAAGAATCGGCGGACCTGACAACGCACATTAACTAACGTTGTTAACAATATGTTGCATATGTTGTTACCAACAATCTCTAGCGTTTCATCTGACCTTCGGTATTCAGTGTTATGACATTTGAAACCTGTTCACGGGCGCCCGCCGATGACCTTGGAAGCGATCTCTCCGAGCGACATCACTGACCGCGGGCTTGTTCCCACCACTGGTCGGCACCATTTTGCCGCTCCCCGCGAGGGGTTGTTGGACAGGTGTCCGAGTGGTTGAAGGAACCGGTCTCGAAAACCGGCATACCCTCACGGGTATCGAGGGTTCGAATCCCTCCCTGTCCGTTGCGGCCTTATACTCCATCCATGCTCACCCTCACGCTCCTGCTCCAGCAGGCCACCTCGCCTGACCAGTGCATCCTGACTGGCCTCTGCGGCCTCGTGGCGCCCTATCGTCCGGTGGCACCAGGGGTGATGTTCGTCGCGGTAGGGCTGGTGAGCGTCGGGCTCTGGGGGTTGCGGCGCAGGGGTCGTCCGACCGTAGACTGAGTGCCCTCAGGGGGTCTCTGTCGGAACCGGCCAGCCGGTCGATACTCTGGCTGAATCCCTCCGCGAGGCAGCCGTGCGCTTCCATTGGCAAGTTCTAGTCGCCATTTCTGCCCTCTCCGCGTGCGCCCCGGATCGCGACCCCGCCTCGACCCTCCCGCCACCACCACCGCCGCCAATTGGTGATCCCCTCTGGTCCGACGCGGCCACGTGGGCGCCCGCCGCCCTCCCGGCCGTCGGGAGCGACGTCACCATCCCGCCTGGGCGGACCATCGTGCTCGATGTCTCGCCGCCTCAGCTCGGCCGGATCACGGTCGAGGGAACCCTGGCGGTCCACCCGGCGCGGGACGTGGACCTCATTGCGCGGGAGATCCACGTTCGCGGCGTACTTCGGATCGGCACCGAGAGCGAGCCCCACACCAGGCGATTTGTGCTGACGCTGGCTGGAGCGGATCCCGGCGCAGAAACAGGCGAAGTCGGGAACAAAGTGCTGGCGGTGTTTCCGGGCGGCACCCTCGACATGCACGGCGCTCCCCGCACGTCGTGGACTCGGCTTGGTCAGACCGCGTCGGCTGGCGCCGTCACGATCGCTTTGTCGGAAGACGTCGACTGGGTTGCGGGCGACCGCGTCGTGATCGCATCGACCGACTTTGACCCAGCCGAAGCCGAGGAAGCGATCGTCGTGTCACGCGCCGGGAACTCGGTGATCCTGCAAACGGGGCTCCGACACGAACATTTCGGCGTGGTGCAGTCGATTGCCGGACGCAATGTCGATCAGCGCGCCGAGGTTGGCCTGCTGACGCGCAACATCACGGTACAGGGCGATTCGCTCTCGATCGGCGGATACGGCGGGCACCTCATCATCCTGCAGGGTGGGGTGGCCCGGATCGAAGGCGCGTCGTTCTTCCGGATGGGACAGGCGGGTCGGCTTGGGCGCTACCCGATCCATTGGCACCTGGCCGGAGACGTGAACGGGCAGTACGTGCGCGAAACGTCGGTCTGGAAAACAAACAATCGTTGCATCACGATTCACGGCACCGATCGCGCGGTCGCCCGGCGGAACGTCTGCTACGATCATCAGGGCCACGGCTACTTCCTCGAAGACGGCGCGGAGAGTGGCAATACGCTCGACCGCAACCTCGGCTTGGTGGCGCGCGTGCCGGCTGCGGGCGTGAGGCTGCTGGCGTCGGATGCGACACCGGCGACGTTCTGGCTCACCAATCCCGACAACATCGTCACGCGAAATGTGGCTGCAGGGTCGGTGGGTTTTGGTTTCTGGTACGCGCTGCCGGCGGCACCCACTGGGCTGTCGAGTGGGCAGGGCGACGCACCGCGTCGGACACCCTTGGGCGAGTTCAGCGACAACGTGGCGCATTCCAACAGGCGTCCGGGCCTCAATGTCGATGACGGCCCGCGGCCGGACGGCACGACTGAAACGACCAGCTACCAGCCCCGCGTCGGAGCGGCCGCCAATGGTGCGTCGGTCGTCGCGGTGTTCCGGAATTTTACGGGGTACAAGCACACCGGTCGCGCGGTCTGGCTGCGCGGTCGTGAACACCGGTTGTACGGCGCGGTGCTGTCGGACAACATGATCGGAGCGACGTTCGCGTCGTCAGAGACGCAGCTCGAAGCGTCGCTGATCGTGGGCGAGAGCGACAATCGCACCACGGCACCGAATGCGACGTTCCCGATCCGTGGCTACGAGTTCTACGACGGTACCGTGGGCGCGAGCGGCGTGACGTTCGCCAACTTCGTCCCGACCGGCAGTCGCCCAGCGAGCGCGCTCGGCTACAACCGCGCCAACGGGTTTCCGATCTCACAGGACAACTTCGGGACGGCGATCCAGTTCGTGAATGCCAACCCGGCGTTTTTCGAGAATCCACGAGCCGACAAGGACGGTGACAAGGCGTCGTTGTTCCGCGACCTCGACGGCACGGTCACGGGCACCCCCGGAACCACCGTGGTGACCAACCTGCCGTTCCTGGTGACGCCCGCCTGCAGCTACCGGCCGGCATGGAACGCCTGGCACTGTCCGCAACGATTCGCGGGTCTCCAGGTTCAGAGCGAAGGGTCCGAAGTCGCCGCACCGCTCACCATTCAGCGCGACGACGGTGTTGCAACGACGCTGGTCGGCGTCCCGGGCAATCCAAAGTCGGCCAACATTTCGGTTGAGCCCGGGCGGCGCTACGACATCGCCTGGGGAGGGGCCGTGCCGACTCGCCCACGCATCACGCTCCAGCGTTCGCTCGTGAACGATGTGGCGCGGGTGACGTTTGCGCATCCCGGCGGCACGTTCAACGTGGTGCGCGATTTCTCCCCGTCGCAGCCGCTCGCGGCGGCCACGAGCCTCGCCGAACTCGATGCGAGTCTGGGCGACAAGTACTACTGGGATACTGCCACGTTGAAGCTGCACGTGAAGTTGTTGGTGCGCGCGGGCCGCACCAGCACCACGGTGCAGGTCATCCCGCAATAGCTGACGTCCCCGCCGCCCGGCGGCCGCGGCGGTAGCCGCCACGTTGCCGAGCTGCGGTGCAGTGCGCGGGGCGAC
>JANMSC010000080.1:0-5715 GCA_031388885.1 Gemmatimonadales bacterium
GACGCTCTCGCTGGTGAGCGTGCCGAGGTCCGAAACGGCGGACAGGGCGAACGACCCATCGCCGTAGCCCAGAAGCACCCGCGCGGTGCGGATCGAGACCGGATCGTAGCATTGGTAGTCGTCACAACTGCCGTACTCGATATCGGTGTGCAACACCACAATATCCAGCTTGCCATCGGCGTTGACGTCCCCGACGACGGCGGCATTCATCGTGGTGCCGGCGTACACATACTCTCCCGGCCGGAACGTGCCATCGCCGTTGCCTCGAAGGAGGACCGCGAAATTGCCGGTAGCGTCCCGCATCAGCAGGTCCAGCTTGCCGTCGCTGTCGAAATCTCCCACCGGCTTCGAGATGTTGAACCAGGCCCCGACGTAAGTCTGCTGGGCGTCCTGGAGGGTGCCGTCGCCGTTGCCCCTCATCACGCGGAGCAATCCACTGCCGACAGCGACATCCGTCCTACCATCGCTATTGAAATCCCCAAGATGTAAGGCTCCTCCACTACCGTGATAGGCGGTGCTGGGGCCGAAGGTTCCATCGCCGTTGCCGAGCAGGACGTTGACATAGGCGTCGGTGTGAGACTCGTACATGGGATAGCCGTACTCGTCGTAGCCGATCAGGACGGAGTACTGTGTCCCGCCCGCGGCGACGAGGTCGAGCTTGCCGTCGGCATTGAGGTCCCCGATGGCCGCCGCGAACGGGTTCTGGCCCAGGGGGTCTGAGCCGGTGTATCCGGGGGGGAACTGCGCCGGAAGCACGACGCTTTGCGGCAACTGGAAGGTCCCGTCGCCATTGCCGAGTAGTACGCTCAAGTCGCCGGGCGATGCATATACGTAGGAGTTGTTGACCGTCACCAAGTCGGCCCTCCCGTCGCCGTTCAAGTCGGCGGCCAGGACTGACTTGGGGCCGACGCCGGTAGCGGAGGTCCGGGCCGCCTGGAAGGTGCCGTCGCCGTTGCCAAACAACGCGCTGACGGTGTTACTGCCGCTGTTGGCCGCCGCCAGGTCGAGCCGGCCGTCGCCGTTGAAATCAGCCGCCGCCACATCCTGGGGCGCCAGGCCGCCGGCGTAGTCTACCGGCAGGCTGAAGGTGAGCAGACAGCGGTCCTCCAGGGCTTCCAGGTGCGGCCGGAAACGTTTGGTCGGTCCGCAGCGCGCTGCTCGACGACTTTTTCGTGTGCTCGTACCGAGATGACAGAAGCATTGCAGGTTTCGCAGCCAACGGGTGAATGTCATGGTAAGTTCTCCTTTTCCAAGTTGGTCTGCGAAAGAATAATGGGACATCGTTCCCGGCGCGCAGACCGAGCGCCGGGGCGGTGCCGGGCCGGTGAGTGTGCTTCCTTGCCGTTGGGACTCACCGGCCGCTTTTGTTTCAGGGGTTGCCTGCGCCAGGCGAGGAGATGGTCCCGTCGAAGAAACCGATGACCTCCCGCGTGGTCCTGTTTAGCAAGCGCTCGCCGGTGAAGCTCCCGGTGGCGCCAGCGAACCGACCCGTACCGCCGGTGATGATCCCAATCTCCTCAACGAGGCGGAGGCCGCTTGGCAGGAGCGTGGAAAACGTAATGACGTCAGCGACTACTGTGTCGCCGTTGGCCGCGGTGAACGTGTAGGTTCCGCTCCCGGTCCGAAGCGCGGTGTTGGCAATGAGCGGGAAGACGAAACTGAAGTGACCGAGCTGGGTAGCTTCACCCTCGCCGATGGCGACTACGAGCTGGAACGGCGGCTCAAGCGGAGTGAAGGTAAAACTCCCTTCATAGCTGCCTTTGAAAGGCACCTGCTCTCCTGCCGTCGTGGGCCTGACGAGTCCCAGTACAGCCAAAGCTGCGAGCGCAAGGCTCGCTACAAACATTCGACGATTCATGACATCTTTCCTTTGTGGTCTGCGGTACAATGGAAAGGCCGCGTTTCCAGCGCGCAGACAAAGCGCCGGGCGAGGCCACAAGGCCGGTGAGTGTCCTTCGTTGCGGTTGGGACTCACCGGCCGCTTTTGTTCTTACCTGCTTTATGGGTACCAATCCGAGCCGGGCACTTCGCCATTTGCGGGCGTCACCGCCTCCCACCACGTTTTGTCGCTCATTGTCTTGGCCAGATTGCGAACGCTACCGTCGGCCAAGCCAACCACGATGGCGGCGTGAACCGTCGCGGCCCGGGTCGGATCGCAGTTGCCCGGAGTAGGCTGAACCTGAAATTTCGACCCGAGGCCGGTGGCATTGGGATTGCCAAAAGATCCGGCGACCGCAAACCCCGCGTGGAACGGTTTGATCGGACGATCCATGGGCGGCGGCAGGTCGAGGTCCTTGGACGCGCAGTAGGCCCACAAAGTGCCGCCGTCCAGCGGCATGCTGGTGCTGGTGCAGCGGGCATATTTCTCGGCATAGAGAATGGTATTCGAAAGGCCGTCTGTGATTTCGGCGAGGCGGGTTCTGCCCTGCGGACCGCCAGGGGAACGGTTACCGCACACCTGGCTGTTGGCCGCGTAACAGGACGCACCAAAGGAAAACCCTTCGACCGTCACGACCCCGCCCGGAGCGCTGTGCTCCGAAGGGCAAAGGAAGACTGCCACCGGCTGGCTATAGACGTTGTTGTTGCCCGGAAAATGGATCGTGACTGGTCCAGTTGGTAATTGCACAGGGCCCGAGGCGCGTTCATAGAGGGGGCTTTGCTCGAGATACGGCAGCAAGTGGAAAAAGTGACCGCCCCACACGCCGTTGTCAGCCAGCGGAGTAAACCCCATGCCGGGCGGCAGCCGGCCAAGCACGTCATGATGATTTTGGGCGGCCAAAACGAGCTGCTTCAAGTTGCTCGCGCACTTCGCTCGGCGGGCGGACTCGCGAGCCGCTTGCACGGCCGGCAACAGCAGTGCAATCAGGACACCGATGATGGCGATGACGACCAGCACCTCGACGAGCGTAAAGCCGCGCCGCTGCGTAGTTCTTAAGAAAGTAAGCATGACTGCACCTCGGTTAGCGTTCTAGTAGCCGCGCTCGCCAGAACGCGGGTTTCCCGCCAGTTCCCCGCACTCTGGCGAGTGCGGCTACTACCTACCGCTCAGGCACCGTTCCCAATTGAGTTACGTCCCAAATCTTGACCGTGTGATCGCGGCTCCCCGAGATCAGCCGCTGGCCGTCGGGGGTGAACGCCACGCTGCTGACCAGGCCGATATGGCCGCGGAAGTTGCGGACCGGCTGGCCAGTATGGCTGTCCCAGACCTTGACGGTGCTATCTTCACCCGCCGAGGCGACCCACCGGCCGTCGTCGTCGGGGCTGAAGGCCACGGTATAGACGTCGCCACTGTGTCCCCGCAGGGTTTGCAGTTCCTGGCCGGTCTGCACGTCCCAAATCTTGACAGTGTCTTGCTCGCCCCCCGTCGCCAGCCGCCGGCCGTCCGGGCTGAACGCCACGTTCAAACACTGCGCGTGGACCCGCGCCTGGAGGGTGAAGCGAGCTTCTTGCTTCTCGTCCAAGCGGTTCGCGTCCCACAGTTTTACCACGCCGTCGGCGCTCGCCGAAGCCAGGTGCTGGCCGCCCTTGCTGAACACGACCCCCCGGACCAGCCCGTCGTGAGTGCCGAGCGTGCCGACCTGTTCGCCGGTAAGCGCATCCCAGACTTGCACGGTTCGGTTCGCGCTCCCCGTGACGAGGCGTCGGCCGTCGGGGCTGAACGCCACGGCAAAAAGCGGTACCGGGCCGCCGGAGATTGTGAAGGCTGGCTGTCCGGTCCGTGCGTCCCAGACCTTAACCGACGACATCTCAGTGCCACCGTCCCCGCCGGCGGAGGCGAGGCGCTGACCGTCGGGCTGCCAGACCAAGCAAAAAATGACCTTCTTCTGGCCAGTGAACTGGGCGCTCACCTGTCCGGTCCGCGCGTCCCAAACTTTGGCGGACATGCTCCAACCGCCCGAAGCGATCTTCCGGCCGTCGGGGCTGACCGCCACGCTCCAGACTTCATCGCTGTGCTCGGTGAAGTTCAGGGCTTCCTGGCGCTCGTGATTCTGGAGCGGGTTCGCGTCCCAAACGCGGATGGTCCCGTCCAAGCTGGCCGAGGCGAGCCGCCGGCCGTCCGGGCTGAACGCCAGGCATCCGCATTGGCCGGTGTGTCCGCGGAGACCGAGGATTTCCCGGCCGGTCGTGGCATCCCACACGCGCACCGTCTTATCTTCGCCCGACGAGGCCAGACGCAGGCCGTCCGGACTGAAGGCGACGCACTGCACCAGTCCGCTTTGCGGCAGTTTGTAAAGGAGTTCGCCGCTCGTCGTATCCCACACGTTCACGCGCCGGCCGAAGCTGGCCGCGGCCAGGCAGCGCCCGTCCGGGCTGAATGCCAGCGCACAGGCGGCATGGCCGGTTTTGCTTGATTCGGCGAAGGTGCCAAGCGGCTGGCCCCCTGCCTCGGCGTCCCAGAGCTTGACGGCTCCCAGCCAGTCACCTGTCGCCAGGCGTCGCCCATCGCGACTGAATGCCACGCTGATCGGCTTCTTGTCGTGCCCGGTAAAGGTGTGCAGAAGCTGATCGTTCCTCCAACTCCAGACGTTTACAGCACCGTCACTTCCTGCCGCGAGGCGTCCGCCGTCGGGACTGAACGCCACGGTGTACCCCTCCCCCCGGTTTTGGACGACGTCGCACGCACCGGAAAATACCTGCTTGCCGGTGGTCAAGTCCCAGACCTTGACCTGCTGATCTCCGCCCGTGGAAGCCAGGTGCTGGCCAGCGGGGTGAAACGCAACGCTCGACACAAAGCCGGGGTGCGCGGGGAGAGCCTGGATCACCTTGCCCGTCGTGCTGCTGCGGACCGTGACCGTTCCGTCCCCTCCCGCGGAGGCCAGGCGCTGCCCATTGGGGCTGAATGCCACGCCGGTAATCTCGGTCTTACCCGAGAAGACCAACGGCTCGACCCGGCAGAGCCGCCGAAGGTAATGCCACTCCCAGTTGCGCAGCTCTTCCGGGCACTCCTCCAGGCGTTTAAGGGCCCGGTCCAGGTTGTTGTCCACCGTCAGCTCGCGGTGCGCGAGGGCAATGCGGTGGAAGTAGGAGTCGTGCCGCTCGCGTTTCAGGGCCCCGCCCAGGTTGCCCTTGGCCTGGGTCTCGGCATGCAGCGCATCTGTCGTCGCCTGCTGTTCCCGCGCGATCAGGACCGTGCTCGTCGCCAATACCGCCAGCACCACCAATAACGCCAGGGCAACGACCGATCCGGTCAGCATCGCCACCTTGTTCCGCCGCGCGAACTTGCGGAAGCGATACATGGCCGACGGCGGACACGCCTGCACCGGCTCGTCGCCCAAGTAACGCTGCACATCAGCGGCGAAGTCCTTGGCCGTCTCGTAGCGGCGGTTGCGGTCCTTCTCCAGGGTCTTCATCACGATCCAGTCCAGCTCGCCGCGGACCAGCTTCGTCAGCTTCGCCGGCTCCGTGTGGCGATTGGCCGAGATCGACGCCAGTGCCTCGCCCGAATCGCTCAGCCGGGTGCTCGGCTTGGGCGGCTCCTCTTCCTTGATCATGCGGAGAATCTCGGCATACGCTGCCTCCTTCATCCGCTTGTGGGTCAGCGGCGTGTTTCCGGTCAGCAGTTCGTACAGGAGCACGCCCAGCGAGTAGATGTCGCTGCGGGTATCGACGCCCAGGGCGCTCATCTCCGCCTGCTCCGGGCTCATGTATTCCAGCGTGCCGACCATGGTGCCGAACTGCGTGAAGAGGGTCCGCTCGGTCAGCTTTTGCTCGGTC
>JANMSC010000100.1:0-9589 GCA_031388885.1 Gemmatimonadales bacterium
CCCCCATCCACCGCACCACCTCGGCGAGCGATGCGATGTAGTTGCCATGGTTCTTCATGGTGGGCGGGGTCGGCACACGGGTCGCACGCGACTCGGTCAGGTAATACACCGCTTCGGCGTCCGCGCGCTGGCGGAACGGGAAGTCGGCATCGGCCACGTCGGGAAAGAGCTTGCGCATCGCCACCGGGTTGATCGACGCACCGGAGAGGATGTGCTCGCCAAGGGAACCCGCCTTCTCGAGCACGCCAATCGCGAGGTCGGGCGCGATGCGCGCCAGGTGTATTGCGCACGCCAACCCGGCAGGGCCGGCGCCCACAATCACGACATCGAGCTCGATCGCGTCGGAGCCCGGTGCGTCGGTCCGGATGATCGACGGCGGTAGCGGCGACTGGTGCTGGATCGGGAGAATGGTGCCCATCAATGCGCCTTCGCCTGCCGAATCGCCGCAGCGAGCGCCGGCACGATCTCGAACAGATCGCCAACGATGCCGTAGTCGGCCACCTTGAAGATCGGTGCATCCTTGTCGCGGTTGATCGCGACGATCACCTTCGACGTGCGCATCCCGGCGAGGTGTTGAATCGCACCGCTGACGCCGATCGCAAAGTAGAGCTCGGGTGCCACGGTCTTGCCGGTCTGTCCGACCTGCGCGCCGTGTTCGATCCAGCCGGCATCGACCACCGCGCGCGATGCCCCGACCGCGGCCTCGCCACCGAATGCCGCCGCGAGATCTTCGAGCAGCGCGAAGTGCATCGGATCGCCAAGGCCACGCCCGCCGGAAATCACGACCCGCGCTTCCGCCACGTCGACCGCCGCTTTCGCCGAGGCGCGGATGCCGGTGACGTCGAGACGCCTGGTGAACGCTGGCACCGCAATCGCTTCCTGCGTACCCGCAGCACTCGCCGCCGCGGCTGGGTAGGTACCGGGGCGCACCGCGATCACCGGTGTGCCACCAAGTTCCACGGTTTGCAGCGCCTTGCCCGCGTACACCGGACGGATGACTCGCACCGCGTCGCCCGCGAGGGCGACTGCCGTGACATCCATGCCGCACGCCGCGCCGAGGGCAGCTGCAAGACGCGGCGCGAGATCCTTGCCCGTTGATGTCGCCGCAAGCACCACTGCGCGATACTTCGCGCCAATCGACCGCACGATCGCAACCAGTCCATCCGGGTTGTAGTGCGCGAAGCTCGCATCAGTTGCGACCAGCACGCGATCGGCGCCAGCGGCCCCGAGCGTATCGAGACCGGCGACCGCCGTGTCGGATGCCACGAGCGCATCGACCGTGTCGCCGGCTGCCGCGAGTCGGCGAGCCGCGGAGAGCGCATCAGCCGAGCCCTTGCGCAGTGCCCCGTTGCGCTGTTCGAGTACCACGAGAATCGACGCCATCAGAGCACCTTCGCCTGAGTGGTGAGCAACTGGATGAGCGCGGGCACCGCCGCCGCACCTTCACCAACGATCATTCCGATCGCGCGTTCCGGTGGTAGCGCAAATGATGTGACGCGCGCTTGCCCGGCACCCGCCGTCACCGGCACGATGTCGAGCGGTTTCTTCTTCGCCGCCATGATGCCCTTGAGCGACGGGAGCCTCGGTGTGTTGAGGCCCTTGTCACAGGTGAACACCGCGGGGAGTGCGCAACTCGCCTCCTCGACGCCGCCCTCGACCTCACGTTCGACGGTGGCGCGCCCACCCGCCACCGTGAGCGCGGTGATCGCCGTGGCGCACGGAAGACCAAGCAGCTCCGCCACCATGGCACCGGTCTGCTGACCGTAGTCATCCACCGCGAGCTTGCCGAACAGGATCAAATCGTAGCCACCGTCACGCAGGTGATCGGCGAGCACCCGTGCGTTCTCGAGGCCATCGCTCGACGGCGTGCCTTGGAGATGCACCGCGCGATCGACGCCCATGGCAAGCGCGGTCCGCAGCGTTTCCTGCACGCTGTCGGCGCCGAACGCCAGCACCACGGTCTCGCCCGCACCAGCCGCATCCTTCAGCGCCAGTGCCGCCTCAATGGCGTACTCGTCGTACGGATTCGTGACGAACTTGATCCCGGCTTCGTCGATGGCCGTACCACCGGCCGCGACCGTGATTTTGGCGGTCGTGTCGGGGACTCTTCGGATCGCTACACAGATCTTCACTTAGTCGTGTTCCGTTTGAAGGTCAAAGTCGACAGTCGACTATCCACCACCTCAGCCATCAGTACGCAGCCAGTCCAGTGATCTCCTGCCCCAGAATCAACGAATGCATGTCGTGCGTGCCCTCGTACGTGTACACCGATTCGAGATTGGCCAAGTGCCGCATTGAGTGGTATTCGACCAGAATGCCGTTGGCGCCGAGGAGGCGGCGCGACTCGCGGGCGGCTTCACACGCGATGTGCACGTTGTTGCGCTTGGCCAGTGACACCCGTGCTGGCGTGGCCTTCCCCTGATCTTTCAGCCGGCCGAGCTGCAGGGCGAGCAATTGCGCCTTGGTAATCTCGGTGAGCATGTCGGCGAGGCGTTCCTGCTGAATCTGCGTCTGGCCGATCGGCTTGCCGAACATGATCCGGCTGACCGCATACCGACGTGCCTCGTCGAAGCACGCCATCGCCGCGCCCACCGCGCCCCAGGCGATGCCGTAACGGGCCTGCGTCAGGCACATCAGCGGGCTCTTGATGCCGTCGGACTTCGGCAGCAAGGCATCCTTGGGCAGGTGTACATCCTGCAGATGCAGTTCACTCGTGTCGGACGCGCGCAACGACAGCTTCCCTTTCTGGTCCTTGCCCGTGAACCCCGGCGTGTTCGTCGGCACGATGAATCCACGAATCGACCTGGGGTCGTCCACGTCTCCGGTCTTGGCCCAGACGATGGCCACCGTCGCTTGCGAGCCGTTGGTGATCCACATCTTGGTCCCGTTGAGCACCCAGCCGTCGGCCGTCTCGCGAGCCGTGGTAATCATCCCGCTCGGATTCGAACCGAAGTCGGGCTCGGTCAACCCGAAGCAGCCGATGTGTTCTCCCGACGCCAGCCTCGGCAGCCAGTACTGCTTCTGCTCGTCCGACCCGAAGGCGTATATCGGATACATCACGAGGGCACCCTGCACCGACGCAAACGAGCGGATGCCGCTGTCGCCGCGCTCGAGCTCCTGCATGATCAGGCCATACGCCACATTGTTGAGCCCGGCGCAACCGTACTCCTCCGGCAGGTTCGCGCCGAAGAGGCCGAGCTCTGCCATACCGGGGATGAGTTGCTTCGGGAAGCGCCCCTCGATGTAGCAGTCACCGATCACCGGGATCAGCTGGTCGTCCACCCAGTGGCGGACGGTGTCGCGCACGGCCCGCTCCTCCTCGGAGAGGAGTGAGTCGATGTCGTAGAAGTCGACGCCGGTGTAGGGGGAAGAGCTCATGCGTGGTGCTCCTTACTAATTCTGCGTTCAATCGGCCGTTAGCCGTTAGCCGTCAGCCATCGCTGCGCGGCTCTTCACTCAGGACGACATCAATCGCTTCTCGCTTCTCCCTGCTCGCGCTTCATCCCGGCCGGTACGCGGCCAGCGGTTTCATGCGATCGTTCCGGGTCGTTCGGGCGCGGGAATATAGCCGTCAGGCGACTTCGCAGCCGGCGGAATCCCGACTTCCCGGGCCTTGCCGCGGAACGACCGGCCGTGATCGATGGCGCGTCCCGTTTCGCACTGCCACTGATGCACCATCTCGTGCAGCAACGTCTCGGCGGCGGCGTGCCAGCCGTCGCGGCGAATGTGGCGGGTCGAGATGGTGATGACCACCGGGCTCGACGCTTCGTCGGCACGGAACTCACCGAGTCGGCTCGACATCCGGTCCGACACGCGGATCGGGATCGTGCCGAGCGTACCCGAAAAGTGGCGCGCGTTGAGGATCTGGTGGAGCCGCTCGAGGCGAGCGACCGTGTCGGTGTCGCGGTCGGCCACGCTGCCCAGTCGGCGGCGCGGGCGGCTCTCGGCGAAGCGGTCGAGGGGAAACGAGAGAAACCGGCGTCGGGCGGCAAGGCGTTCGGCGCGAGGCACGCGCGAAGCCAGAAAGCGGACGATCGCGTGCAGCACGTCGTCCGGCGCCCACGCGAATCCGGCGTGCAGGCGAAGGCCGAGCCGCGGATCCCACGACACCACCAACACGCGGTTGCGCGTCAGCGTGATGGCAGTGGTGACAGGAAGTCCGAGTCGGCGCAGTCGATCGGGGAGGGCTTGCTCTGGCGCGGCGTCGAGCGCGAACATCAGCTGAGGGTCAGACACCGACCTGTTGCCGCTCCGCTGCCCGGGGACGCGGGAAGACTGATTCCGATCCGGCGCCGAATACACCCTGCGCCTGATCCCAGGAATAGTGTCGCACCGTGATGCTCTCGTCGTCGACGACGATCAGGTTGCACGCGGACGGCCGTCCACCGCGGGTCCGCCCGGTGTGCGTGCCCGATGTCGCAACGACCGCACCGTTGGGAAGCGCGCCGACCGCTTCTTCGTGATCGTGCCCGCAGAGCACAAGGTCGGCACCGGTGTTCATCACGAGCCGCCAGGCGCTGCGCCAGTTGGCAAGGCCCATCCGTCGCGAGAGGCGGCCACGCAACAGGTTCTGATGCATCACCAATACCCGAAGCAGGGTCGGGCTCTCGCCTGCGAAGCGGCTCGCAACGCGATCGGTTTCGCGCGCCGGGAGGTGACCTTTCACCGCCATGTCATTGAGGTTCGACGTCATCGATCCGGTCGCGACGCCAAAGCTCGTGAGCACACCACAGAGCACGGCGCCGTCGATCACCAGCGTGGGCGTGAGATCATCGCCGAAGTAGGTGCGATACTTGAGAAACTTCGGACCCGCGCCAATCACGTCGAACGGGGTGGTCCACCACTGGACGTCATGATTGCCGGGCACCACGATCGTCGGCGCGACCCGTCGCATCGCCTGCACGAAGATGACGGCGCGCTGGAACTCGCCGTGCCGAGCGCGTTGGGTCAGGTCGCCCGCGATGGCGATCGACGACGGCGCAAGATTGGTGGCCAGCGCCTCGAGGGCTGCGACCTGTTCGAGGTCGCAGTCGCGCCCGAAGTGCAGGTCGGAGCAGTGGAAGATGGTGATGCGTTCGCTCACCACACCACACGCACGCGATAGGTGACCGACGCCTTCCCCTTCGCGGGAACAGAAATCGTGAACACCGTGCGCGTCGTCGAGCGGCGCACCGCCGGTACCGAGCTGCTCACGACGCTCCACTCGCCGCGACGCTCCTCGACCACGTCGACGGTCACGGCAGAATCCTTGGCGTTCTGGAGGTCGACCCGCCACGCCGCGAACGCAATGGTCCGACCCCCCTTCGTCGGCGGCTGCGTCATCCACTCGGTCTGGGTGCGCGTGGCGGTCACATCGAACGCCGTGCCAGTGCGGATGTTGAGCTCCTCACCGGCCGCGGTGTGCCCGATCGCGCCCTGACCGATCAATTGCACCCGACCGCCACGATCCGACTCGAACACCGAGATCCCACCAGCGGGCAGCGGCAGTGCGCCAAATGGCGTTTCGATCTTCCGCTCCAGACGGTACGACACCTCGACCGGCACCTCCTGCTCGGTGTCGTCCTGCCCAAACCCACCCCACCATGGGATCGCGCCGCGCACCGTGAGACGCCGCTCGGCGCGCACGGCAACGGGCGTGAACAGGGGG
Organism: Gemmatimonadales bacterium; assembly: GCA_031388885.1. Taxonomy (GTDB): domain Bacteria; phylum Gemmatimonadota; class Gemmatimonadetes; order Gemmatimonadales; family GWC2-71-9; genus Palsa-1233. Next base: position 5,648 of record JANMSC010000100.1, read on the forward strand.
ATCACCATCTGCGTGCCGGGCACGAACGAGACGCGACCCGGCAGCGTGTAAAGTCGAGCCTCACCAATTGCCTCCTCCGACGGCACGCCGCCGTCCATCGCCTTCGACGCAGCCATCTCCATCGCCTGATTGCGCGCCAGGGAAGTCGGTGCATACTGCGGCTGCCCAATATCACCTGCGAGCAACTGCACCTCGACGTTCTGCAGGTCGAGCGGCCCCGACATGAGCGACGCGACACCTTCGATGCGTCCCTGCTCCCCGACGAAGAGGCGATAGTTGGCACTCCATGAGCCGCCGCGCGCACCATAGAGCACGCGCAGGCCTTGCCGCGCGCGATCACTCTGCACCGTGACATCGGCGACCGGACCACTCGGAATCAGGTCACGTGGCCAGACGATCTGCCCCGGGCGGCCAAACACGATGCCGTTCCCCTGGGTGTTGTCGAGTTCCCACCGTTCCGGATCGACACCGAACAGTGTCGCGGTGAATGCGGGCTTGTCGCCCTGTGCCCGGAACGAGAACGAACGCCCGATGCTGCGCCTGAGCAGCGCATCCTCCGAGAACGCCGGGTCGAACCCGAGCCGCACCAGCGACACACCCGGATCAAGCAGCGCCAGCGACGCCGCATCAAAGATCCCGAGTGGCAACGCGTGGGTGCTCGTGCCGCTCGGCACATTCACCGGCAGCGTGCGGCGGATGATCGAGCGACCCGACGAGAAGAGCGTGACCGACGACACATTGTCCTGTGCAGGCACGATGGTCGGCATGAGGGCAACGGCGAGCAGGGCAACAGCAAGGCGACGAATCACGGCAACACCTCCATGGCAACACGAAACGCGATGGTACGAACGAGGACATAGGTCAACGGAATGGCGGCAGCAAGCGTCCACCGCATCAGTGACGTTGCGGGGCCGCGCCGGAACACCCATGCCCCGATCAGGACCGTCGCAACGAGGGCCGCCCACCGGGCGACACGCGTCGCCCGCGCCGTTCGGCGTCGCTGGCACGATGGGCATCGCTGGACGAAGTCGATGCCCTCGACGAACGCCCCACATTCAACACAGGGAACCTCACGCCACCCGGCGGGCGACGGCATCCCCGAATTCCTGTGTTGAGGCCGTGCCACCCAGATCGCGCGTGCGCACCCGGTCGGCAACGATGGTGGCGACGACCGCACGGCGGACACGGTCACCGGCCGCGGCCTCGCCGAGGTGGTCGAGCATCATCGCCGCCGCAAGAATGAGCGCCGACGGATTGGCCACGCCCTTGCCTGCGATGTCGGGCGCCGATCCATGCACCGCCTCGAAGATCGCCGCGTGCGCGCCAATGTTGCCGCCGGGTGCCAGGCCAAGCCCACCCACGAGGCCTGAAATTTCATCACTCAGGATGTCGCCGAACATGTTGGTCGTCACCAGCACGTCGAACTGCTCGGGCTTCATCACGAGTTGCATCGCGCAGTTATCGATGATGATATCGTTCATCGCAACGCGACCAACATATTCCTCCGCGACCATACGCGCGACCTCGAGGAACAGTCCGGAGGTGTACTTCAGGATATTCGCCTTGTGCACGACCGTGACTCTTTCACGACCGTGCGAGCGCGCGTATTCGAAGGCGTAACGGATCACGCGCTCCGAGTTGACTCGCGTCACGACCGCGACCGATTCCGCCTGCCCGTGCGGGTCGCCATTGACCTCGACCCAACGTTCCTGCCCGGTATACAGGCCTTCGAGGTTCTCTCGTACGAGCACGATGTCGACGTGCTCGAATCGGCCATGCGGGATGATGGTCTTGGCCGGACGAAGGTTGGCGTAAAGCTCGAACTCCTTGCGCAGCGCCACGTTGACCGAGCGAAACCCGGTGCCCACCGGCGTGGTCAGCGGCCCCTTGAGGGCGAGACGGGTGCGTCGAATGCTGTCGAGGGTCGCATCAGGCAGCGGGTCACCCGTTGCCTCGACCGCAGCGTTGCCGCCGAGTTGACGGTCCCAGTCAAATTCGAGGCCGGTCGCGTCAAGCACGTTGAGGGTTGCTGTGACAATTTCCGGACCGATGCCGTCGCCCGGAATGAGGGTGATGGCGTACGCCATCTAGCGTGCGTCGGGCAGGATCTGGGCGATGGCCGCTTTGAGGGCAGCATCGGCCGTTGCCGCGACAGCATGCGGCCGACTGCGCCAGAGCACGCCGCCGCTCCGGGCGTCGGCGAGCACGAGGTCAACCTCGGCGCGAACCCCGCCGGGTGCGTAGGCAAAGCGCACCGCCGCCGGCACCATCATGATCCGGCTGTTGGTCATCGCCGCGAGCGAACGCATGTAGATCCGCAGCGGGTCGGGGATCCGATCCATTTTTGGCGCGCGCAGAATTGCCTGCCCCATCCGGTCGGGATCGGTGACCGTGGCGGGGGCACGCCGCGCGGCGTGCCGAAGGGCGGGTGGCAGCACCCACTGCACCTCGGGGCCACGGGATTCGAGCACCTCTCCAATGATCGAATCGGCCCATGCCAGTGCAGCCGAACGAACCGTCGGGATGCCCGCAACCGAGTCGGCGATGAGGTAGGTCGCGGGCAGCACCGGCACCGGCTGTCCGGCGAGCGGCGCGACCAACAGCGCCGGCGCAGGCCGTTCGGACTCCTGAGCCGGGACCGGAGCGGCGAAAGTCAGCGCGGCCCCAAGAAGGGCCGCGCAGCGGAAAACTCTGGGCTGGATTGGCACAAGCGGAATTTACCCGGACCAGGGGCCCCAGTCCACGACCGGGGGGTCTGACGGTCCGTCTTGAAACGCTATTCGAGCGAGAGACCGCCATCGACCACCAGGGTCTGACCGGTAATGTGGCGCGCGGCGTCGGAACAGAGGAACGCGACCACGTGCGCGATATCCTCCGGCTCGGCCAGCCGGCCGAGGACGCTGCGGTTGCGGGAGAGGTCGATCACGCTCTGGGGCAGTTCGTCGAGCCGCTCGGTGTGGACGAATCCGGGAGCAACAGCGTTGACGTTGACGTTGGATGGCCCGAGCTCAACTGCCGCGGCGCGGGTCAGACCCTCGAGGGCGGCCTTGCTCGCGGCGTAGTTGGCCACACCGAACCCCGGTCGAGTCGCCTGATGCGCCGATACGTTCACGACTTTGCCCCAGCGCTGCCGGCGGAAATGTGGCGCGCACGCGGCGAGACAATGGAACGCGCCGCTGACGTTGGTCTCGAGCACCGATGCCCACGCCTCGGGGGTCAGGCGCCAGAGCGCGCCATCGCGAGCGATCCCAGCGTTGTTGACGAGGTAGTGCACCGTACCGAAGCGGCGGATCACCTCGGCAAAAAACGTGGTGACATGCTCGGCGTTGCGCACGTCGCATCGCGCGGCGTACACCTCGACGCCAGTGGACGAGAGTGTCGTTTCGGTGAGGACCGCCATCGACTCGACGTCGCGACCCTCCATCTCGACCCAGCAGAACGCGACCTTGCAGCCGAGCCGCCCGAACTCGAGGGCGGTCGCGCGTCCGAGCCCGGTGGCGCCCCCAGTGACCACGGCCACCTTGCCACGGAAATCGGCGTCGGGGGGCGCGGCCTTCGGCTCGGTCATCGTCGCCGTCGAAGCAGTCGGGGTGGCGACATTCGAAGCCGCCCACGGTTCGCGGCGGCCTGAGGCGGGAATCGGCATCACCGGCGAAGCTACGGGCCGGGGGCGCATGCGCGCAACTGGCGTGGTTGGTGAGAGCACCATGCCATCGTTGTGATTGTCATCCCGAGCGGAGGCGGCGACGGTCTGAGCGGAGTGCGTCGGAGGCCGCGCCCGCATCTCCGACGCTAGTGAGTGTGTCCCGCCACTCTGTGGTCCCGACGCTGAAAGGCGAGGAAGGCGTGCACCGCCGACAACGCGGAGGAGTCAGTGGTGAAGATGCGCACCTGACCCCCACGAGGCAGTGTGTCGGCAACGTACCGAAGTCGATCGCGCCT
>JANMSC010000101.1:0-2616 GCA_031388885.1 Gemmatimonadales bacterium
CTGCGTGAGCTGTTGGAGGATCGGCAGATATCTCAGGTCGATCTCGCCGCCCGCATGGGGCGACCGCAGAAGACCATCAGCGAGATTGTCAACGGAAAGGCGGCCATCACACCGGCGACCGCCATTCAGCTCGCGCTGGTCACTGGCGTTGCGGCGGAGTTCTGGAACGCAAGAGAGCGGAACTACCGGTCGTTCATCGCGCAGCAAGAGGAGACTGAGCGCCTTGGGAAGCTGAAGGCTTGGTGCCAGCGATTTCCCGTGAAGGAGATGGTGAAGCTGGCATGGCTTCCCCCAACTGACGACGTTGCAGCCTGTGCCCGAAGCCTGCTCGCCTTCTTTGGTGTGGCGGCGCCTGAGGGGTGGGATGCTCTCTTCACCGAGTACGCGGTCCAGTTCAGGCGACCTTCCTCGCTTGCCGTCGACAAGCCCTCTCTCTCGGCGTGGCTCCGCAGAGGCGAGCTGCAAGCCAGCGCGACGGACTGCCGAGTTTATGACCGCGACGCATTTCTTCAGGCCCTGACAAACGCGCGCGCTCTTACTCGCGAGAAGCCTTCCGTCTTTCAGGCCGAGCTACGAAGGATATGTGCTCAAGCGGGTGTGGCTGTCGCCTTTGTCCCCGAGCTGCCGAAGTCTCGAGCCAGCGGCGCAACGCGTTGGCTTTCGGCGAGCAAGGCGCTCGTTCAACTCAGCCTGCGGTACAAGACCAACGACCATCTCTGGTTCACCTTCTTTCATGAGGCCGCGCACATTCTACTGCATGGCAAGCGCCTGATCTTCCTTGAGAGTCACGGCGCTACGCAAAGCGATGAAGAGAAAGCGGCCGATAGGTGGGCGAGTGATTTCCTGATCGCTCCCGACGCGTACGGCGAGTTCGTTTCCGAATGGGACTTCGGAGTCGCCTCCATTCAGGCGTTCGCTGAGACGGCGGGCATTGCGCCCGGCATCGTGGTCGGGCGACTGCAACACGAGGGCGTGCTGCCCTACAACAACAGAGCGAACAGCCTGAAGGTCCGCTTGGCATGGGTAGCTGGCGGTGGCACTTCGAACTGAAGGTCAGGAACTCATGGTGTCGCAGGGATCACGCTGATCGACGGTGGAGGCGCTCGGCGGTGATGACCGTGTCGAGCGCCGTTTAGATACTGCCATTGTCACCGAGCCACTGGATCGGATGCGGCGCGACCTCGCCGAAGCGCGCCGCGACGGCGCACTGCATCAGGCGTCGGATATCGGTCGCCGGCAGATCGCGCGCGGCCGCGACGTGTGCGACGGCCTCGCGATCGTGGCAGTCGAGCGCGAAACTGATCTGGACGATCTCCCCGTTCCTGCACGCGATCTCGTGCGCGTCCGAGCACCAGCGCTCGTTCGACGCAGGGCGCTGAATTCGCCCCTGATGCGCGCGACCCGTTCGCCGCCGGTCCGCCTGCGGGAGCTTCCAGCCGCTCAGCTCCATCACGCGTTGAACGCGCTTCAGGTTGTAGTGGGTTCCAAACTCTCGATTCACCAACGCCCTCACGCGGCGGGCACCGTACGAGGCCCCCGTGCGAATCACCGCGCGAATCTGCGCTGTCACCACGCGATCGTCCGCGCAGGCATGAGCGCATCGAGGGCCAGATCACTCCGCATCGACGTACTGGCGCGCCAGCCCACGATGCGTCGGGCAAACACGTCAATCACGAAGGCGACGTACACGAAGCCGCGCCACGTGGCGACGTACGTGAGGTCCGAGACCCACAACTGGTTCGGGCGCGTCGCCGTGAAATTCCGCTGCACCAGATCGCGCGGCGGTTCGCCGTGGACGTCCGGGATCGTGGTCTGCACCCGACGCCCGCGCACGACCCTGCGCTTGCCGTCGACCTGCATCAGCCGGGCGACGGTGCAGCGCGCGACCACGCGGCCTTCGCGATGCACCGCCTTCCAGACTTTCTTCGCGCCATACACCCATCGATCGGCGCGCCACACGCGCGCAATCTCGGGGCGGAGTCGGGAATCGCGCTGTGTGCGCGCTGGCACACGCGACGGGTCCGCCTCGCGCGCTTTCTGCTCGTAGTACCACGACGGAGCGGCCTGCAGCTGCGTGCAGATCGGCTCGACCCCGAACGCTTCACGATGCGCGTCAACGAAGGACACGATCACGGCCCGCGGCGGTCGAGCTCCGCCTGGGCAAAATACGCTGACGCCTTCCGCAGAATCTCGTTCGTCCGCCGCAACTCCCGATTCTCGCGCTCCAGCACCTTGACCCGCTGCTGGTCCTCGGTGGTCAGGCCCGGGCGCCGGCCCTCATCGCGCTCAGCCTGCCGCACCCACCGGCGGAGCGTCTCGGCGGTGCACCCCACCTTCGTCGCGATCGATCGAATGGCCGCCCACTGCGATCCATGCTCGTGCGCCTGGTCGTGCACCAGCCGCACCGTCCGCTCCCGCACCTCTGGGGAGTACCGTGTCCGTTGGTCCATGGCTCCAACCTCTCAACCATTGGAGCCTCCGGCAATCCCGGGGCGATTCAGTGAGGCGATTTCTTGTCTAGGTTGCTTACCTCCATACCCACTCTGTATACTGGGTAGGTCCCGCTGCATCAGAGGATTCATGCGGCAGCTCACGGCGATGTTAATCGGGCTGATA
>JANMSC010000111.1:0-16180 GCA_031388885.1 Gemmatimonadales bacterium
AACCGAGACCCCGTTGCTCGACGAGTCGGCGGCGTTCGGACGGACGTTCACTGGCAACCGTCGCACTGAGGAATCATCGAGCCCCGATCCGCTCGACAAGTCGCCTTACACCGCGCAACAGCTTTCGCGCTCGCAAATGCCACTCCCCCCGCCCGTCGAGATACGCGCGCCACCGATCAAGATCCCGGAAGTAGTACATCTCGATCCGCGGAATGTCGAACGGATCGTCGCCCATCGTAGAGCGCGCAAGCCGAGTCCCCACTGAGTGCCCGTAGTACGACGCGATCCGACGGCGCACCCCGGGGTTTGATGCCCCATAGGGAGGCGCGAACGCAATCGGCGCCCGGCCCAGGCGCCGTGTGATTTCGTCTCGCGATTCACTGAGTTCCGCGTCGAGCTCCGCCGACGTGAGCGTCGTCAGGTCGCGGTGGGTGACACTGTGTCCGCCGAACTCAAAGCCTTGCTCGGCGAGCGCGCTGACCTGGTCCCACGTCATCAGGCTGCGCGGCGGGTGCGTGTTGGCTCCGCGCCAGTCTTCGAGCCCACCCATCTTTCCCGATGGCAGAAACACGGTCGCACTCCAGCCAAGCGCACGCAGCGGATCAACGGCATGCAACGCAAAATCGGCGAAACCGTCATCAAACGTGATCGCGATCGACCGAGCCGGGAGCGGTGCGCCACCGCCGATCCAGCGGGCCACTGAGCTCAGCTGCACGACGGTGTAACCCGCATCGGCGAGAGCGCGGACCTGCCCATGAAAGGTCTGCGGCGCTATGCTGGTGGGCCCGGGTTCATCGGAGATGGAGTGGTACATCAGGACGTTCACTGATGTCATGTCCGTCCCCTCCCCTCTGGCTGGTCGATCGTTCATCTTACCATGCTGTGGCGAAACGCGTGCCGTTCGCCACCCATCAACCCTTCCCAGCCAGGTTCCCATGCGCCCGTTCCTGATCCTGCTCTTCGCCGTGGCTGCAGGCAGCCACTCCGCGCTCTCCTCCCAGGCGCCTATCCGTCTCACGCCGAGCGGTCGCGGAACAAGCGCACTCGTGGTGATGCCGCCTCCCGGTCAGGCAGCCGACTCAACGGCACCCGTGCTCGGCATCCGACTCGACTACGGCCAGCCGCATCTCCGGGGGCGCATACTCCACACCGATTCGCTGGTGCCCCTCGACAAGGTCTGGCGAACGGGCGCCAACGCGACGAGCACCCTCGCCACCGATCTCGATCTCGTCGTTGGCGGCGTAGACGTACCAAAGGGCGAATACGCGATGTTCACCCTGCCCTCAAGCTCCGGGTGGACGCTGATCCTGCAAAAGCAGGAAGGCCAGACCATCGCCGACTACACCTCGGCACAGGATGTCGCCCGGATCAACCTGAGGAGCCGAGCAGTTGCCGCGCCGCTCGAGAGCCTGACAATGTGGCTCATTCCGGCGAGTGCGCCGGGCAACGCGAACGGCGAGTTGAGGATCGCCTGGGGGACGTTCGAGCTGGCGACCGATTGGTCGGTGAGATGACCCACGCGGCGGGCATGCCCGCCGCGTGGTGCGCCGTCCGCCCCGGACGTCTCCTGCACTGACAACACCCCATCCGGGGTCGTCGGGGTTCCTCAACGCGCGGAGTGCGTGCCATGCTCATGACCATCGCGATCGTCCTGTTCGTCCTGTGGGTTCTTGGCTTCGGCGTGTTCAAGGTGGCGGGTGGGCTGATCCACCTGATCCTCGTGGTCGCCGTTGTCGTGTTCGTCTGGAACCTCATCACGGGACGACGCGGCAAAGTGCTCTGATCCCGATACTCGCGGGTTCCGACACGTTCACCGGACGAGATACTGCCGGTGAGCGTGTCGGGACTCCGTGGGCCCCGACCGCCCCTCATGGCGTGTAATTTCCGCCGGACCCCTTTACGGACCCGCTCTGCGCCGCTGCCTCCTGCTCCTGATCGACGGGCTCCGTCCCGACGTTGCCGAACGCGAACTCGCGGCCGGACACCTCCCCCACTTGGAGGCGCTCACCGCGTCGGGGACACGCACCCGCGCCGTCACCGCGTTCCCGTCGACCACCAGCGTGGCCTACCTGCCGTTCCTCACGGGTGAGCTTCCGGGCCGGTGCAACATCCCGTCGATTCGCTGGATCGATCGGACGGCCTACCACGGAAAGTGGTGGCGCGACCGCGATGCAGTGCGGAGCTACTGCGGGTACCAGACCGGATTGCTCGATCGCGACATCGCACCCGATGTGCCCACCATCTTCGAGCGCATTCCGGGAAGCGCCGCAGTTTTTTCGATGATCACTCGCGGACTCGGCCGCGATCAGGACATGAAGGCGGGCGCAAGAAAATTCTGGGGTGCCGTGTCGCACTTCACCGAGTGGCACCAGCCGGCCGACGATGCAGTCGCCCGCGGCTTGCTCGATGCCGTCAACTCACCTGCCCCGTTCGTCTTTGCCCAGTTCCCCGCGGTCGATGGCTACACCCACGCCGATCGACCCGACGGGCCGAACGTGCTCCGCGCCCTGGTGCGCGTCGATGTGGCGATCGGTGCCGCAGTCGCCCTGCTCAGCACACGAAAGGAACTCGACGACACGATGGTGCTGGTGGTGAGCGACCATGGCGGTTCCCGGGTACATAGTCACCTTGACCTCGCGCAGTGGTTTCGGTCTCGCGGTGCTGCCACGATGTCGCATCCCGTGCTCTGGACTCGCGATCCGCGGGCGGCGGTGATGGTCGCGGGCAATGGATCTGCCGCGGTCTATGTCCGCCCTGGCCACCCACGCCCCACCCGCATCCCATTCGATGCGCTTCGCCTGCCCGAGACGTTTGGTATCCCGGGCGACCTGATGGCAGAGTTGCTGGAGGAAGACGCCGTCGCACTCCTCGCCGCAGACAACGGTGCCGGGGGGATCCGCGTCGCATCGCGCGCCGGCGAAGCAGACATCACGTCGCGCCATGGCGTAATCGAGTACGAGATCCGGACCGGAGACCCGCTCACGGTCGGGGGGCCGTTCACGGGCAGGGCCGAAGACTGGCTCGCACGGACGATCGATGGTCCGTTCCCCGATGCCGCGGTGTCATTGCTCGACCAGTTCAGCTCGCCCCGCAGCGGCGACTTGATCGTCGCGGCGGCTGAGGGCTGGGACTTGCGCGAACGCTGGGAGTATCCGGAGCATCACGCCGGACACGGGTCGTTGATCGCCGCCCACATGCTCACACCGGCGTGGAGCAATCGGGCGCTTCCCAGTGGCCCACTCCGCACCGTGGATCTTCACGGAGTCATCCTCGACTGGCTCGGCGTGGTGCGCGGCTGACAGCCCTTACCCGCCTGCCCAGCACCTGCGATCTTGCCCCAGTAGCGTGCCGAGACAACTGCAGGGCGAGCGAACCCGGATTCGCTCGCCCCGCAGCGGCACAGTGCCGTTCGGCTGTTCCTGATCTATGTCCTGCTCACGCCGGCGTCAGGCCGCGTGGATGACGGCACCCATCAACACCAACACAGCGGCCGCGATCACAACCGCAACCCCCACCCGACGGGCAGTCACGGACGGCCGCGAGGGCCCCATCCGGCGCCATTCGCCGGTCGGCTCGCCGGGCAGGAATATCTGCGGCCGCTCGCCTGACAGTCGAACTGGGGGTTCCGGAAGACGCATCATCAACTGCCTCGCTCGCGTGCTGTGGTGATCAATGCAGGGGACGACCCCGCGGTAGGCTCCTGCACATGCGAATTGAATCGCAATCGGCTTGCGCCGGGCCCGGGAACTCGGAATATTGTCGCCGGCACCAAGGTGCGACTGATATGCGCTGCGTGACCGCACACAGATTGCCACGGGAGATGCCCCGCCGATGCCCATGATGCTCGTTGAGACGGGAAACGTGGTGGACCTGGCGACGGTTTTCCTCATGCTCGCGGCGCTTGTTGCCGCGGCGAAGGCCGGCGGCGCCGTTGCCGTCCGCTTCGGCCAGCCGGCAGTGCTGGGCGAATTGGTCGCCGGCATCGCGGTCGGGCCGACGCTGCTCGGCATCGTGGATCCTGCCAATCCGTTCGTGCATCTCATCGCCGAGTTCGGCGTGGTGATCCTGCTCTTCCAGATTGGGCTCCACACCGACCTGCGATCACTCTTCAAGGTCGGCGCAGCGGCTTCGGCCGTTGCGGCGGCAGGCGTGGTCCTCCCATTCGGCCTGGGGTATCTCGCGGCGCACCTGCTTGGGTTGGGCACCCTGCCAGCCTTGGTCTGTGGCGCGGCAATGACGGCAACGAGCATCGGCATTTCCGCGCGGGTCCTGGGAGATGTCGGACAACTCGACACACCTGAGGGACGCACCGTCCTGGGCGCCGCCGTGCTCGATGATGTAATCGGCTTGATCATCCTGACCGTCGTCGCCACAATCGCAACTGGCGGTACAGTCACCGTGCGCAGCGTGCTGATGACCACCGGCGCGGCCCTCGGGTTCCTCGTCGTCGCGCTCGTTGTGGGTCGACTCGTGGTGCCACGCCTGTTCGCGCTGATCGACCGCATCCCGCTGGGTGGCACGACCGGCGCGCTCGCGTTGGCGTTTGCGCTCACACTCGCGGCCGCCGCTGACCGCGGCGGATCGGCGCTGATCATCGGAGCATTCGCCGCTGGCGTCATTCTGCATGCCACACCGCAGCGGCAGGCGATCGAGCACTCGACCACGGTCCTCGGCCACTTCTTCGTTCCGATCTTTTTCGCGTCAGTCGGCGCGTCGGTCGAGCTCGGGGCCATGCGTGACGCGAACGCGCTCCTGCTCGGCGGAGCGCTCCTCGTCATCGGGATCGGCACCAAGTTTATCGCCGGCTATGTGCCCTTCTGGCGTCCGTTCCGCTACGCCCTCATCGGCGCCGCGATGGTGCCGCGGGGCGAGGTCGGGCTGATCTTCGCGCGCATGGGCCACGACACCGGCGTACTGACGCCGTCGGTGTTCGGGGCCATCATGATCATGGTGATCGGCACGACGCTGGTGACGCCACCGTGGCTCGGTTGGCTGGTAACGCGAAGCGGTGCGGCTGGACCGGTGCAGGATATCGGGGGGGTGGATGATCTGGTGGCTGGGGAGCGGCGGGATGATCGATGATCCCTCATCCATCATCCATCATCCATCCTCCATCATCCGTTCGCTCTCAAGATCGTCCTCATCCTGATCGACAGTTTCTCGATCTCCTGCAGCCCGCGCCGGACCTCGTCGTCCATTGGCGCATCCGAAAGCAGCATCAACTGCGTTTCGGCAAGCAGGGCCGCCAGCGGGTTGGCCAAGTCGTGGCGTAGTCTGGCAAGCCGATCTGGTTCGCTCATCGGGTGTTCCCTCAGCCACCGAACGGATACGGAACAAACGTCAGGATGAACACGATGACGGATGCGACACCGGTGAGCCTCCCGGCTCGCAGCACCGGGCGCTCGGGAATGACCACCGCCGGGTGGGTCCAACGTCCTCCACCGATGATGAACGTCAGCGCCACCCACAAATACCACATTGGCGCGGCCTGTGCCAGCACGACGAGTCCAGCCACGGCAAGGAGGCCCACCAGTTTCTGGTGCCTGCCGATCAGGCCGTAGAGCACGTGACCACCGTCAAGCTGAGACAGCGGCAGGAGGTTGAGGCCAGTGATGAACATCCCGACCCATCCTGCGAATGCCTCGGGCGAGAGCGCAACGGGCCCGCTGCCCGGGAGCACCCAATCCCGCAGGGCACGAGTGATGAGTGACTCGCCGAGCGCGATCGGCTGACCGGCGAAGCGGACGAAGGACGGCCCGTCCGGCATCGCAATGTCGAGGCGGTGCGAGAGTTGGTATCCCCAAAGCAGCACCGCCACTGCAACAATGAATCCCGCGAGTGGGCCGGCGGCTCCGACATCCAGCAATTGACGACGGTCATACACCGGCGAGCGCAGCCGGATGAACGCCCCGAGGCCCCCGATGGGCGATAGCGTGGGTGGTACCGGAAGGAAATATGGTGGTGACACGTCGATCGCGTAACGGCGCGCTGCCACATAATGCCCGAGTTCATGCACCAGCAGGATCCCCAGCAGCGGCAGTGCGAATTCCCAGCCGGGCAGGAGAATTCTCCATCCGCCCCGAGCGAAGAACTCGCCGAACTCGAGCACGCCTGTGATCGCGCCACCGAGCCCCGGTCGGACCACGGGAGCCCAGCGGCCCATGAGAACGGCACCGGCACCGAGGGTGCAAATGATCGTGAGCACCAGGAGGGCGCCGTGCCAGAGCCATCGCTCGGGACGGGCTGGCGCATTGCCGCGGATCAGGATGAGTCGGGTGCGGCCATCGTCGCCCCAGTACCATGCGCCTGGCCATTGGCCGAGAAACCTGACGAGCTCTGCCGAAGGCCCGCAATGGGGCTCCGCGACGACGCCGTCCAGGACGTCGCGGGTCCCGTCAAGCGAGAGCGCGCGCCAGACCGAGAAGAATCGGGTCGGATCGGTCACGCGCGGGCTTGACGCCAGATGCGCGCCTTCGTATCCTCTTGCGTTCCGAAGCCCTCCGCAGAGCGCCTACCCGACACCGCCACGCGTTTCACGCGTACTCCATACGAACAAGACACGATCACTCGATTCGCTCCGTTTTCCCTCCACCGCACGCGTTCGCGTCCGGCGGGATGACGTGACCCGGAGACCCCCGTGGATATCGCAGAGCTGAAGCAGAAATCCGTCGCAGAGCTGCACGCGCTGGCGGCGGAACTCAACATCACCAACTACTCGGGCCTCCGCAAGCAGGACCTGATCTTCCGCATCGAGCAATCGCTGCTCGACAAGGACACGGTGATCCGCGGCGAAGGTGTGCTCGAGATCCTTCCCGAGGGTTATGGTTTCCTGCGCTCGCAGGACTGGAACTACCTCTACGGTCCCGACGACATCTACGTCAGTCCGAGCCAGATCAAGCGGTTCGACTTGCGGACCGGCGACACGGTCACCGGTCAGGTGCGGCCGCCCAAGGAGGGTGAACGCTACCTCGCCCTCCTCAAGGTCGAGAGCGTCAACTACGACGAACCGGAGAAGACCAAGAGCCGGATCGCCTTCGACAATCTCAGGCCGCGCTATCCCGACGAGCGCCTCCGGCTCGAGCGGAAGGAGAGCGACCTGTCGATGCGCGTCGTGGATCTCATGTCGCCGATCGGCAAGGGTCAGCGTGGCCTGATCGTCGCCCCGCCGAAGGCCGGCAAGACCATCCTGATGCAGAAGCTGGCCAACGCCATCGCCGAGAATCACCCGGAGTGCTACCTCATCGTGTTGCTGATCGATGAGCGGCCCGAAGAAGTCACAGACATGCAGGAGAACGTGCAAGCGGAGGTGATTGCCTCGACCTTCGACGAGCCGGCCGACCGCCATGTGCAAGTGGCCGACATGGTGATCGAGAAGGCGAAGCGCCTCGTCGAACATGGCCGCGACGTGATCATCCTGCTCGACTCGATCACCCGGCTCGCGCGGGCGCATAACGTCGTGGTACCGCATTCGGGCAAGATCCTTTCGGGCGGCGTCGATGCGAACGCGCTGCAGAAGCCGAAGCGCTTCTTTGGCGCCGCGCGCAACATCGAGGGCGGCGGGTCGCTCACGATCATCGCCACGGCGCTGATCGACACCGGGTCGCGCATGGACGAGGTGATCTTCGAGGAGTTCAAGGGAACAGGTAATGCCGAACTGGTGCTCGACCGTCGGCTGGCCGACCGCCGGATCTTCCCGGCGATCGACATCAACAAGTCGGGCACGCGCAAGGAAGAGCTTCTCCTCGACAAGGACGAGCTCAACCGCGTGTATCTCCTGCGGAACTTCCTTGCCGACATGCCCGTGGTCGAGGCCATGGAGTTCCTGCTCGAGCGAATGAAGCGGACCAAGACCAACAAGGAATTCTTCGCGTCGATGGCGCAGTAGGGTCAAGGCGTACGCTTTGCCCCAACCTTCACCATCGTGTCATCCATGAACGATTTCGTCATCCCACCATCCGGACGTGTGTTAGGAATCGACTGGGGCACGTCCCGCATCGGGGTCGCGATCAGCGACGAAACGCAGCTGGTGGCGTCGCCGCTCGCCACCTTGCGGCGACGCGCCGGCAAGCGCCTGCCGATGCGCGACTTTCTGACGATCGTCGAGCGCGAGCATCCGGTGGGCCTCGTTGTGGGCCTGGCACTCGATGACGACGGCGCCGAGGGCACGGCGGCCACGGCAGCCCGCGAGATGGGCGACGTGTTTGGTGCAAAGAGCGGACTCCCACTCGACTGGACCGACGAGAGCTTTTCGACCGTCGAGGCGCAGGACGTGATGCTCGCGTCTGGCCGCAGCCGCCACCATCGCGCTGAGCATGTCGACTCCGCTGCCGCTGCCACGCTGCTGCAACAGTGGCTCGACCGTCGGCGACGCGAGCCTCGGGTGTGACGAGGCTTCGCGAAATCGTGCTCGCGCTGTTCGTCGCGGCGTGCGGTGTATCCGACGGCTCGCCGGTGCGGATCGCCGTGCCCGCAGGCGCCTCGGTGCGAGAGGTCGCCGACTCGCTCGACGCGCATGGACTGATCACGTCGCGGCGTTGGTTCTTGTTGCAGGCTCGACTGCGCGGGGTGGATCGCGCGGTCAAGCCGGGGCTGTACGAGTTCACGCCAGGCACAACTCAGGGAGAGTTGCTGCGCCGCCTGCGCGATGGTGACGCGCTCCATTTCCGTGTCACGCTGCCCGAAGGCGGAACGATCTACGATCTCGCTCGTTCAGCGGACACCCGCCTCGGCGTGCCGCGCGAGGCGATCATGCGTGCCGCCCGCGACCCCGAACTCCGGCGCCGACATGGCATTCCGGGACCGTCCGTCGAAGGCTGGTTGCTTCCCGAGACCTTCGACTTTGGCGGGCTCGCGGACGCGTCGGAGGTGCTCGAGCGCTTCCTGCGGGGGCGCCGCGACGGATGGGACCCAGCCTGGGACGCCCGCGCCACGGCCGCCGGCCTCGATCGCGTCGGCGTACTCACACTCGCGAGCATCGTGGAAGCCGAAACGCTGGTCGGCGACGAACGCACGCTGATTGCGGCGGTCTATCGCAATCGGCTCCGGCTCGGCATGCCACTCCAGGCCGATCCGACGATTCAGTACGGTTACCTGCTGGCCGAGGGCGCCCGTCGCCCGCGGCTGTACAACACGGACTACGCCTCCGACTCGCCGTGGAATACCTACCTGTATGCCGGGCTCCCACCCGGACCGATCGGCAACCCGAGCCGGGAAGCGATCGAGGCCGCGCTGTCCCCCGCCGCGGTCGGGTATCTCTATTTCGTTGCGGATTCCACCGGCCGGCACCGATTCTCCGCCACCTACGACGAGCACCTGCGGGCGATCCGGGAGATTCGCCGGTGACAGGTGCGACACATGTGTCGCACCACGGGCTTCTCCCTTCTCGCTTCTCGATCATCGATCATCGCGTCTCGCTTCTCCCTTCTCCCTTCTCCCTTCTCCCTTCTCGCTTCTCGAGTACCCTTCCGCCGCCTGCTTCACATCGGTACCTGACAGGATCCCAGACGACACCGCAACGCCCGCAAATCCTTCGGTTCGCGCTGCCGCGACATCGTCCGGCGTTACCCCGCCAATGATCACGCACGGCCGCGAGCCCGCACGCTGCAACAGCGCTCGTGCACCCTCCCATCCGAGCGCGACCCCCGCATCAACCTTCGTCAGTGAGCCGCGCAGCGGTCCGATGCCCCAATAATCGGCCGAACGGGCGCGTTCGAGTTCGTCATGCGATCCGACCGACGCGCCGAGCACGAACCCGGCCGGCACGATCCGCCGGGCGAGCGTCGGCGAGAGGTCGTCAGGTCCGAGGTGGACACCGGTCGCCTCCGCGGCGAGGGCGATATCGACGCGATCATTGATGAACAGCGGCACGTCGAGGGCCTGGCGGAGCCTGCGCGCAAGGGTGCAAAAGGTCCGGTCATCCGCGCGCTTGAGACGGAGCTGCACTGCCGTGACGCCGCCAGCGACCGCGCGTTGGCAGAGCGCCACCGCATCGTGGCCGTCGAGGTAGCTGTCGTCAGTGACGAGGAGGAGACGGAGCGAGGCCGCTAGATTATCGCGCATGGTGAGTGAAATCAGGGCGCTCGGCGCCGCCGACGCCAGCGTGAGTCGGCGGGGAGCCATGCGCTGGGCGGCGGGTCACCCGTGGATCTATCGGAGCGACGTGGTCAGTGCTCCCGACCTGCCAGGCATTGTGGCCGTGCGCGACGATCGCGGTCGCATGATCGGCCAGGCACTCTGCTCCCCACTCAGTGAGATTCGCCTCCGGCTGCTCGAGCGATCGGCCCGTCCCATCGATCGCGCATGGTGGGTCGAACAGCTGGCGCGGTGTCGCGACCGGCGCGTCGCGATCGACGCCAACGCATGGCGCGCGGTCCACGCCGAGGGCGATGGTCTACCCGCGCTGATTGTCGACCGCTACGACCGGTGGTTGGTGGTGCAGATCCTGTCGGCCGGGCTCGAATCGGTTCGCGGCACGTTGATCGATGCGCTGCGCGAGGTCTTCTCACCCGACGGGATTCTGTTGCGACACGACGTTCCGGCCCGCCGTCTCGAGGGTGTCGACCAGAACGTCGAGCTCGCCTGGGGCCGGGTCCCTGATCGGATCGAAGTGCGCGAGGGGCCCGTGCGCTGGTATGCCGCCCCGTGGACCGGACAGAAGACTGGCGCGTTCCTCGACCAGCGGGACAACCGCGTCCTCGCGGGCCAACTCGTGCCGCAGGGCGGTACCGCGCTCGACTGTTTCGCATATCACGGATCCTTCGCGCTGCATCTCGCCGGGCGGGCGGCCGCGGTTACGGCCCTTGACGTGAGTGGCGAGGCGCTCGCCCGCGGAGCCGAGAACGCGGCGCTCAACGGCATCGATCGGATCACCTTCGTCGAGGGCGACGTGTTCGACGTGCTCCCCGCGTGGGGTCGCGAGGGGCGACACTTCGATATGGTCGTGGTCGACCCGCCGGCGTTCGCCAAGAGTCGCGGGCACGTGGCCGCGGCACTGCGGGGGTACCACGAAGTCAACCGACGAGCCCTCCGGCTGGTCGCACCGGGCGGCTGGCTGCTGAGTGCGTCCTGCTCGCACCATGTGCGACGCCCGGAGTTCTTCGAGATGCTGGCGCGAGCCGGTGCCGATGCCGGACGTCGCTGCACGCTGCACTCGACCCTCGGACAGGGGATCGACCATCCGGAGGTCATCACGGTCCCTGAAACCGGCTATCTGAAGGGTGCGGTGCTGCGCGTGGATTGACGTGCCGCGCGCAAGTCACGAGTTTGGTATATGCTCTCCCAGCAGCAACTCCTCGTGAGCGCCCGGCGGCGGCGACCGTTCCGCTCGCTGCGCATGCAGTACGACCAGTACATCATGGATCGGATCGAGCACTTCAAGAACTCGCTGTCTCGCGAGGAACTCCTCCGGGTCGCCGATGAGGCCATCGCCGATCCACGCAACGGTGAATCCGACCAGCAGTTCCTCCTGACCGAGGTCCTCGCGCAGGAAGCTGTCGATGCCCTGATCAAGAAGCGCCTTGGCATGCGGTCGTTCGAGAGCTGGCGCAAGCACTTCCCGAAGCTGCGTGCCGCGCAGCGCGATCCGACCCATTGGGGACTCGACGGCGGACATGTCATCGCCGGACTCGCGACACGGATCGAACCGGAAGACCACGTGCTGGTGGTCGGCGCCGGTGCCGAGGCGTGTGCCTATCTGCTCGCGGCACACGACGCGAACGTAACGTTCCTCGATCGTAATTTCGGCGTGGTCGAGCGGGCCGAGCATCGCGTCGCCGCCGAATCGCTCGGGTCAACGTTTCTGGGCGTGTGCGTCCAGTTCGGCCAGTGGCTGCCAGCGGTTCCGCCAGGATTTGTGCTGGCCGTCATCGATGCCGGCACGATCGCCGCGCTGTCGCCGGGAGAGCGCCGCGTCCTGCTCGCCGAGTTGCAGGTGCTCACCGCACCTGGGGGCCTGCACGCCCTCGTTCCGGACGCACTCGGTACCGGACCCGAAGGCTTCGCCGGACACTACGCCGCATGGCAACGTGAGGCGATTCCGACGTCGGGGCGTCGCGTCCGCGGATCCGTATCGCGGGGGGCGCTGTTCGTGAAAGCTCGGGAAGTGACGGAACAGGAACGGCGGGACGCGAGGGCATAAAAGCATAGGGCCGGCGACTCGCCGGCCCTTTTCCTGCTCCTCGCAGCCGCTGCTGCGAGACTACGAACTACATCGCTGGAGCCGCCGCGGCGGGGCTTGCCTTCTTGGCCCGCTTGGCGCGCTTGGCGCGCTTCGCACCCTTCTTCGCACCGCGCTTTGCGGCCTTCTTCGCGCCGCGCTTCGCACCCTTCTTCGCGCCGCGCTTCGCGGCCTTCTTCCGCGCACCGCCGCGCTTCGCGGCCTTCTTCCGAGCACCGCCGCGCTTCGCAGCCTTCTTCGCGCCCTTCTTCGCGCCGCGCTTCGCAGCCTTCTTCCGAGCGCCGCCGCGCTTCGCGCCCTTCTTCGCACCCTTCTTCGCACCGCGCTTCGCGGCCTTCTTCCGAGCGCCGCCGCGCTTCGCGGACTTCTTCGCAGCCTTCTTCCTAGCCATGGAGCCTCCCTGAGGAGTTGGTAGTGGCGAGTCATCGACCATACCCGGTGATGCCCGCAGCGACGCCCGTACCGTGGCACGGAGTAGCGTCGGCATATACAAGATCGGAATTTTCGTACCACGCGCAATACCCCGGCACATCGGAACCTCCATCAGGGCATCGGGTTCCGATGCTCGTCCACATTTTTGGACCGACCTCGGCGCGCCGTAACAAGACAATCCACCGGCCCGTCGCGCCGTGTCAGATCAGCGCGATGAACGCGGTACCGCTCGAATCTCATTCTCGGTCATATCGATACACACCAGTATTCATGCAGGTTTGCGCGTTGTACCGGGTGCCGCTCACCGTGTGGCACACCCCAGGCACGCGCATCACGGCGAGTGTTGTCGAGGTGACAGGCAGCGCGATCACAACCCGTTCTTCCACGCTTCATTCAGCCATCACACCCGATCTGCACCGCCCGAATCGGATAGCTGCCGAAGCGCGCGAAACGGAATTTCCCCCACCCCGAACCGACCCGCCGGTCCTTGGGATGTTCCCGCGAGTCGCGCATATTGCCGCAGTTCTTCACCCATGGGCGTGACATGCGCGCAATCGTGAAAGTGGCACCCGG
Source organism: Gemmatimonadales bacterium (assembly GCA_031388885.1). GTDB lineage: Bacteria > Gemmatimonadota > Gemmatimonadetes > Gemmatimonadales > GWC2-71-9 > Palsa-1233. Next base: position 13,181 of record JANMSC010000111.1, read on the forward strand.
CGTCGGAATGGAACTGGTCGATCGGCCGACGCCGGCGTATGGCGCACGCGATGTCCTCATCAAGGTCCACCATGCCGGAGTGTGCGGCACCGACCTGCACATCTGGGAATGGGATGCGTGGGCGGCCGGACGATTGAAGCCACCGGTGGTGATCGGTCACGAGTTCGCCGGCGAGGTGGTCGAGCTCGGTGCGGACGCAAAATCCGAGGGCCTGTTGCGGCTCGGCGATCTCGTCACCGCGGAGGGGCATATCATCTGCGGACACTGCCTGCCGTGCCGCACCGGCAATGGGCACCTGTGCGTGCGGACTCAGATCATCGGGGTCGATCGCGACGGCGCCTTCGCCGAGTACATCGCGATGCCCTCGTCTAACGTCATGTGCCTCGACGGAATCCCAACCGATATTGGCGCGATCATGGATCCGGTCGGCAACGCCGTGCACACGACGCTCGAGGGCGGCGAGGTCCCGGGGAGCGCGGTGTTCATCATCGGCTGCGGCCCGATCGGCTGCTTCGCTGCGGGCGTCGCGCGAGCTGCCGGTGCCTCGCTCGTCATTGCGTCCGACTTCAACCCGTTGCGGCGCGAGCTGGCGCAGCGCATGGGTGCGCACCATACGTTCGACCCGGCCACCGACGACGTGGTGGAGCGAGCGCGGAGCCTCACTGGTGGCCTCGGCGTCGATCTCGTCTGCGAAATGAGCGGGCACCCGTCGGGACATGCGCAGGCGTTCGCGGCCGCGCGCCCCGGTGGTCGGGTCAACCTGCTCGGTACGCCGAGCCGCACCACGGAGGTGGACTTCGCCCGCGACATCATCTTCAAGGGCCTGACACTCTACGGCGTCACCGGCCGGAAGATGTATTCCACGTGGATCGAGATGCGCCGCCTCCTCGGTTCGGGACAGTTCGATCCGCGCCCGGTCATCACCCACCGTTTTCCACTCGACCGAATTGCCGATGCGATCGGAGTGATCAAGGATGGGTCCGCCGGCAAGGTGATCCTGGAGATCGGATCGTGAGGGCTCCGGCAACCAGTGTGCTCGAGCATCGGCTGACCGCCGCGCTCGATGCGTTCCGCGACGACGGGACGTACAAGCAACTCAATCACCTCCAGACGCCGCAGGCCGCTCGGGTGCAGATGGAGGGACGTGGCGAGGTCATCATCCTCTCGTCGAACAACTATCTCGGCCTGAGCAATCATCCCACCGTTGTTGCGGCCGGCAAGGACGGGCTCGATCGGTTCGGAGCAGGCACCGCGTCGGTCCGGTTCATCTGCGGCACGTTCATCATCCACCGCGAGCTCGAGGCCGCGTGTGCCCGCCTGGTCGGGACCGAGGCCGCGCTTTCGTTCGTGAGCTGCTGGAATGCGAATGAGGCCCTCCCAGCCACGGTCCTGACCGACCGCGACATCATCCTGTCGGACCAGCTCAATCATGCGTCGATCATCGATGGATTGCGGCTCGCCAAGTCGATCACCAAGTGCCAGACCGGCGTGTTCCGCCACGGCGACTACGCGGATCTCGACCAGAAACTCGCGGCGGCGGCAGATCGCGAGGTCAAGCTGGTAGTCAGCGATGGGATCTTTTCGATGGAAGGCAGCATCGTCGACCTACCGACCCTCCTTGCCGTGTGCCGCAAACACGGCGCGGTGCTCTGGATCGATGACTCGCACGCGACGGGCGTGCTTGGCGCCACGGGCCGCGGCACCGCCGAGCACTTCGGGTTGATTGGGGAGGTCGACCTCATCACATCGACGCTCGGCAAGGCGCTGGGTGGAGCGGCTGGCGGCTTCGTCGCCGGCTCGGCGGCAGTCTGCGACTACCTCACGCAACGCGCCCGTCCACAGCTCTTCACCAACGCCCTGCCCGCCACCGTCGCGGCCAGTGCACTCGCGGCGATCGAGGTGCTTGAGGCAGAGCCCCAACGGGTCGCAACCCTGCGGGAAAACTCGACCTGGTTCCGGTCTCAGCTCCGGGAACTCGGGTTCCGACCTCTTCCGGGCGATACTCCTATTATCCCGGTGATCCTCGGCGAGACCGCGGCGGCAATCCGGATGAGTGAACTCCTGCTGGATCAAGGGGTTTTCGTCACCGGCTTCGGCTTTCCGGTGGTTCCCCACGGCGAGGCGCGGGTCCGCTGCCAGGTTTCGGCCGCCCATACTCGCGACGATCTGTCGGAGGCGCTGGAGGCCTTCGGCCGAGTCGGTCGGGAGCTGCGCGTGATCTGATTGTCCGGCGCATTCCTTGCTGGTGCAACACCACGTTTCTCCCTTTGGAGGCCATCTCGATGACGCTCTTCCGCCGGGTCGCACAGGTCGGCGCCCTCGCCACCGTGCTCCTGCTTCCGACGGTACTGCAGGCGCAACGCGCCGACTCCCACACGTGGAAGATCGGCGTGCAGGCGGGGTCAATGCTTTTTCAGACGCAGACGCAGGACAACACCGTGTTGCCGTCGTTCGGCGCACACTTCCTCGTGATGGCGTCACGCGTCGGGCTGCAGGTAGGGGTCGACGAAGGATTCGGCAGCGATGAGCGCTCCGGGCTTGCGCTGTTCAACGACCTGCGCCGCTACCAGGCCGTCATCATCGCGTTCCCGTTCAGAAGCGCACTCGAGCCCTACTTCGGGATCGGCGGCGGGATCATGCATGCCGTCGGGCCGCGCGTCGATCCCGTGGTACAGGATCCGACCGACCGCGAAAACCTGCGCGCCGCGTTCGACGACGCGTCGGCAACCGGATTTGCGACCGTCATGGCTGGCCTCCAGGGCCAGTGGGGTCGCTTCACCGCGTTCGGTGCGTACCAGCTGGGCACAGCGCCGAGCCGCGACAATTTGCTCCGCGGTCCGACACACAGTGTGCATGGCGGCCTGCGCATCGGCCTCGGCAGCTCACGCGAAGGGATTCGCGCCGGCGGGTACTGAGCGAGCGCTCGTTCAGAACTGAAAGTACAGGAACGGACTCGAGCGATCGCCCGAGATGATGGCCAGCGCGGCGCCAAACGCGATG
>JANMSC010000112.1:0-20689 GCA_031388885.1 Gemmatimonadales bacterium
GCGGCAGAATCGCCGGTGCTCGAGACCGCCGAGTCGTCGATCGGACGCGCGAGTCGCTGATCATGCCCGCGGCCGGGCCGGAAGTGCTGCGCATCGAGAATGGCGTGTTTGTGCAGAACACGTGGTTGGTATGGGATGCGGCAACGCGCGATGCCGTGATGATCGACCCCGGAGAAGAAAGCGAGCGGATTCTCGGTGAGGTCGCAGCTCGCGACCTTGACGTGCGGGCGATCTGGCTGACCCACGCGCACATAGACCACATCTGGGGCGTCGACGCGGTGCGGCGCGCGACGGGTGCGCCGGTCTGGCTCCATCCCGCGGATCGGCGCTGGTACGACATGCTTCCGGAACAGGGGAAGATGTTCGGCATCGATGGACTGCCGCGGCTTGACCCACCCGAGCACGAGTTGGCACATGGCGACATCGTGCGCGTGTCCGATCACGCCTTCGCCGTACGCCACGTGCCGGGGCACGCGCCGGGGCACGTGGCATTCATCGGGCATGGTATGGCCATCTCGGGAGACGTGCTCTTTGTCGACTCGATCGGTCGCACCGATCTTGTTGGCGGCGATCATGCGCAACTCATGCGCAGCATCACGAACGAGTTGCTCACGCTGCCTGACGACACGCGCATTCTTCCCGGTCACGGCCCCGAGACCACGGTCGGGCGTGAGCGACAGATGAATCCGTATCTTTGAGCGAGAAGCGAGAAGCGATAGTCTGTATATTGTAGCCGATTCTCCAGCACGGACGGGCGATCTCATGACGTTTCGCACCGAAAAGGACCCCCTCGGCGAAAAACAGGTGCCCGCCGAAGCGCTCTATGGCATCCAGACCCTTCGGGCGGTCGAGAACTTCCCGATCTCGGGCCAGATGCCCCTCGCGGCGTTCGTCGACGCGGTCGTGCTGATCAAGCGATCAGCCGCCGAAACGCACAAGAAAACGGGGCGGCTCGACGGGTTGCTCGCCGACGCGATCATCGCCGCCGCCGAGGAGGTGCTCGGGGGGCAGCATCGCGACCAGTTCGTGGTGGACCCGTATCAGGCCGGAGCCGGAACCTCGCACAACATGAACGTCAACGAGGTGCTGGCGAACCGCGCCAACGAATTGCTCGGTGCAGCCCGCGGCGCCTACGCGCCGGTACACCCGAACGATCACGTCAACATGGCGCAGTCCACCAATGACGTGATCCCGACGGCGATGCGCCTGGCGACCCTGATGATGCTGCCGAAGCTGCTCGACGCGATGGACGGGCTGGCGAAGTCGCTGCTCGGCAAGGGCGTGCAGTTCGACAACGTGATGAAGTCGGGACGGACCCACCTGCAGGACGCGACTCCGATTCGCCTCGGTCAGGAGTTCACGGCGTACGGCCACACCGTCGCCCGCCACCGCGCCAAGCTGGTGCAGGCCGCCGAGTGGCTGCGGGCGATGGGCATCGGCGGGACGGCGGTTGGCACCGGGCTCAATGCGGAGCCGGCGTATCCGGCGCTGATTGTGAAGTACCTGCAGGCCCGCACGGGCCTCACACTCGAGGTGGGCCAAGACCGGGTCCAGCTGATGCAGTCGATGGGCGACATCGCCACGTTCAGTGGCGCCTTTCGCGCCTACGTGCTCGACCTCTGCAAGATCGCCGACGACATTCGCCTTCTCGCGTCGGGGCCGCGCACCGGCCTCGCGGAGATATTGTTGCCGGCAGTGCAACCGGGCTCAAGCATCATGCCGGGCAAGGTGAATCCGTCGATCGCCGAGATGGTGAACCAGGTGTGCTACCAGGCGATCGGGTTTGACACGACGATCGCGATGGCCGCGAAGGCCGGTGAGCTCGAACTCAACGTGATGATGCCGGTGATCACGCACAACATGGTGCTCGGCATCGAAATTGTGGCGAACGCGTCGCGCATCTTTGACGAGCGCTGCATCCGCGGCATCGAGGCCGATGAGGCCCAGTGCGCCTATTGGCTCGAACGCTCACCCGCGCTGGTGACGGCGCTGATGCCAAAGATCGGCTACGCCGAGTCGGCCAAGTTGTCGAAGGAAGCGCTCGCAACCGGCAAGACGGTCAAGCAGCTCGTGGCCGACAACAAGGTGCTCGAAGGGGCGGAGCTCGACGAGATCCTCAACCTGCGCGCCATGACCGAGCTCGGCGTGCCGGGTGGCGGCAAGGGCGTCTCGCTCGGCGGCTGACATGGCGCAGGCGCGGTGGCGGCAGCTCGCACTGCTTGCGGTCGCGCAGCTGCTCGCGATGTCGGTCTGGTTCGCGGGGAGTGTGGCGCTCCCCGCATTTCGTTCAGGCACTGAACTCACGTCGTCGCAGGTCGGGTGGCTCACGTCTGCAGTGCAACTTGGGTTCGTCGCCGGTACACTCGCGGCGGCGGTGCTCAACCTTCCCGACGTCCTGCCAGCGCGGTGGTACGTCGCGACGTCGGCCCTGATCGCGGCTGTCGCGAATGCTGCACTGCTCGGGTCCGACAGCTTCGGCGCGGCGCTGGCATCACGACTGGTGACCGGTGCTGCGCTGGCCGGCGTCTATCCGCCGGCGATGAAGATGGCGTCCACGTGGTTCCGCGATGGACGCGGGCTCGCCATCGGGGCGATCGTCGCAGCGCTCACCATCGGCAAGGCGACGCCGTACCTGCTCGCTGGGGCGGATGTCACGCTCGAGGCGGCGGTGCTCGTCCCGTCGGCGGGAGCATTGCTGGCTGCCATTGTGATCGCGATGAGCTACCGCGACGGGCCGCACGCGTTTCCTGCGCGAGCGTTCTCGTGGCGACTCATTGGTATCGTCGTTCGGGAGCCGACACTGCGGCGCATCAGCGGTGGATATTTCGGCCACATGTGGGAACTCTACGCGTTCTGGGCGTGGTTGCCGGCGTATCTCGCGGCCTCGGCGCAGGCCTCGGGGCGAGGTGGCAACACCGCGTCGTGGGTATTCGCGTGCATCGCCATCGGTGCGGCGGGTTGTCTGTGGGGTGGCTGGGCGGCCGATCGCATCGGGCGGGTGCAGGTGGTGCGCACCGCGTTGATCGTGAGCGGTGTGTGTTGCGTGCTGAGTGCGGCGTTGTTCGCGGCACCGTTCCCGGTAGTGCTCCTTCTTTGCCTGGTCTGGGGCATCGCCGTCATCGCCGATTCGGCGCAATTCTCCGCGCTCGTCACCGAACACGTGCCGCCGCATGCCGTCGGGACGGCGCTCACGCTGCAGACCTCGCTTGGATTCTTGCTCACGATCGCATCGATTCAGCTTGTGCCGGTCATCGGCGGGGTTGTGGGCTGGCGCTGGGCGATGGTCGTGCTGGCGCTGGGGCCGGTTGCAGGGCTGGTCGCGGTGCGGAATCTGGCTCCATTGGACTCGGCAGCCCCAATCCGCTAACGTGGTCCAACCGAAACGCTGCCCCCACTGACGCGCACTCAACGGAGATTGCGATGATCCGTCACGCCATTCTGCTCGTAGCAGCCGTCGGTGGCGCCGTCGCGCCGATCTCCGCGCAGGGCAAGGCCCGCTCTCGCGATCTCGGGATCCCATTCGACGGCACCCCCGGACAGCACAACGCGATCACCGATGTCGCAGGCGTCGAGGTAGGCCACGCGACGTTGGTGTCGGGCAGCGGCCGACTCGTGCGCGGCCAAGGTCCGGTGCGGACCGGAGTCACGGCGGTGCTTCCCCGCGGAAAGGCGTCGTTCGATCCGGTGTTTGCGGCGTGGTTCGCGCTCAACGGCAATGGCGAGATGACCGGCACCACGTGGATTGACGAGGGCGGATTCCTGGCCGGCCCGGTGATGATCACCAACACCCACAGCGTGGGCGTGGTGCGCGACGCCGTGATCGGGTGGATGCGGGTGCGCGAACCGAACTTCCTCTGGGCGCTGCCGGTCGTGGCAGAAACGTACGACGGCCTGCTCAACGATATCGACGGCTTTCACGTCAAGCCGGAGCACGCCGCAGCGGCGCTCGACGGCGCCACGTCGGGCGCGGTGCGGGAGGGGTCGGTCGGTGGCGGGACCGGCATGTTGTGCAACGGATTCAAGGGCGGCATCGGCACCAGCAGTCGGGTGCTGCCGGCGCAACAGGGCGGCTACGTCGTCGGCGTGCTGGTCCAATGCAACTACGGCTCACGCCGAGGGCTGCGAATCGCAGGTGTCCCGGTCGGAATGGAGTTTCCCGCTCCGATGATCTGCGCCAGTGGCGACGAGCCGACCCAAGCGTTCCTCAGGGGAATGCCCAAGTGCGGTGGTCAGCAGACCTCGCTCAATGATGGTCCCGCAGGTCGTGCGGTTGGTGACGTGCCGGCTCGCGAGTTGGGCTCCATCATCATCGTCGTGGCGACCAACGCGCCGCTTCTTCCGCACCAGCTCGAACGGGTGGTCAAGCGGACCGCCCTCGGCCTCGGTCGAGAAGGGAGCATCGCCGGCAACGGCTCGGGCGACATCTTCATCGCCTTTTCTACGGCCAATCCGAACGCGGCGTCCGATTCAACCGCAACAATCGCACTGCGCATGGTACCCAACGAGCGTCTCGACCCGATATTTGCCGCGACCGTGCAGGCCACCGAAGAGGCGATCACCAATGCGATGCTCGCGGCCGAGACGATGACTGGTGCCGACGACGTGCGCGCCTACGCGCTGCCGCACGAGCGCCTGCGTGAGATCATGAAGAAGTACGGGCGTTGACGCCGGAAACACGGCTCGAATCGGGCAAGGCGCCAGGTGACAATGCGAGTTCGTCGCCCACGTGAACGCTCGGCGAACGGAGCGTTGCTGACTACGGCATGTCGAACGGCACGACGTAGAGCGTCTCGTCGATGGTCACCAGCAACTGATCGTTGACGGGCGACGGGAGCGCGGCCGACGTTCCCGGCGGAAGCAGGCCCCCGAGTGTCGCGGCTGGTTCACCGACCACCCAGGTCCACGCCTCGACATTGCTCGAGTCGCTGCTCGTCGTCGTGATCACGCAGGAGCGCGGCCGACACCCGATCCCGATCGGCTTGCGGCCCGGAAGTGCCGGAACGGGACGGAACGACGAGGCAGCGCCCGAGGAAATGTCGATGCGGCTCACCTGCATGATGGCGTCGATCGCGATGACCTCAGCGCCTCCGCTGGCGACTGCAAAGGCAATCGCGCCTGAAGTCCCTGCGATGACAGAGAGCATTGCCGCAGTGTCGGTGATTCTTCCGTGCACGATGCCGTGCAATGTTGATCCATTGTCGGGGCGCAGGTTGTACCCCTTCGCGACAAACGTGTCGCCAGCTGACCAGGCAACGTCGCTCAGCCAGTTGATTGTTGTTGGAGGTACGGTCGGTCGCCCAATGTCGTCGCGGTAGAGCGTGAGGAGCCGCACCCGATTGGCGGAAGGATTGTGAGGCTGGCCGAGCCAGAGGTCAGCTCGCCATCCGACCGGGAACGGATAGCCGTATCGGTCGGGTTTGACGGACTCGGTGTAGAGCCACCGGCCGCTTGCATCGACCGCGGGTGAGGCCAGATAGGAGATGTAGCCGGAGCGGTGGTTGCAAACTGGATTGCGAATGCTGCCACCGGTTGCCGGGACGGTGCCGAGACATCCGTCGTCCGATGCGGCCCGCTTGCCATCGGAAGCAATGGCGCGAAACCCGAACGCGAGGAATACATGTTTGCCATCAACACTCCATGCCGGGGTGGAGACGTTTCTGGCGAGCAGGGGGTACGGCGTGGACGTGAACGGCGAGTCGGCGCCGTACTCGATGGTCGCAGGCGGCGCCGTGTGACTGCACGCGGTGGCCAGCGAGAGCGCGACCAGTACACTGGAACGCGCGTTCGAGAAACGCACGCGAGTCGCGGATACCCGGGTAATCGGCAGGGCTGTCTCGGGATCAGGGGGATGAGTGAATGCGGCGAGCGTCAACTATCCAGACCTCGGTGCACCACGGATTGTCACAAGATATGTTGCACGGGCCGCGGACGACCGGGGCCCACCGCGGAGGCTCCACGATTCAACGACCGAATTCATTGAGGAGCCCCTGACCGTGCAACTCACCACCGACGAACTCCTCCGCTACGCCCGCCACCTCACCCTCCCGGGCATCGGCCTCGCGGGCCAGGAGACGCTCAAGGCTGCCCGCGTACTTCTCGTTGGCGCGGGCGGACTCGGTTCGCCGGCGGCGCTCTACCTTGCCGCGGCCGGGGTCGGCACAATTGGCATCGTCGATGCCGACATCGTGGACGTGTCGAACCTGCAGCTCCAGGTCGTGCATGACAGCGACGCGATCGGCCGCAGCAAGGTCGAATCCGCCAAGGCGCGGCTCGAGCGCCTGAATCCGTTCGTTCAGGTGATTCCGTTCGACCTTCGGCTCACCGCTGAGAACGCACGCGCGATCGTGAGCCAGTTCGACATCGTCGTCGATGGCAGCGACAACTTCCCGACGCGGTATCTCGTCAACGACGCGTGCGTCCTCGAACATCGACCATTCGTGTACGGCAGCATCTTCCGTTTCGAAGGGCAGCTGTCGCTCTTCGCCGCACCCGGCGGCCCGTGTTACCGCTGCCTCTTCGCCGACCCGCCGGCGCCGGAACTCGTGCCGAGCTGTGTCGAGGCGGGCGTGCTCGGTGTGCTGCCCGGGATGATCGGCACGATGCAGGCGCTCGAAGCGCTCAAGTGGATCCTCGGCATCGGCGCCTCGGCGGTCGGTCGGCTCGTGCTCGTCGATGCATTGGCGCTCCGGTTCCGCGAAGTCGGTGTGCCGCGCGATCCGGCGTGTGCGATCTGCGGCGATGCGCCGACGATCACCGCGTTGATCGACTACGACGCGTTCTGCGGTGTATCGATCGGCGGTGATGATGGTGGCGAGATCGATGCCGAGGCGTTGGTGCGTGCGCTCAGTTCGAGCGCGCCGCCGGTGCTGCTCGACGTGCGCGAGCCGTGGGAGGCGGCGATCGCGCACATCCCGGGGGCGCAGCTCGTGCCACTGGGCGAGCTGGGCGGCCGGCTGACCGAATTGCCGACGGGGCGCAACGTGGTCACCTACTGCCATCACGGCGTGCGGTCGCGCACCGCGCAGGCGCTGCTGGTCCGGGCCGGGTTTGCGCACGTGCGCAGCCTCGCGGGCGGTGTGGACGCGTGGGCACAACAAGTTGACCCGGCAATGCGCCGATACTGACTGCCGATACTGACTGCAGCAGGGTCAGGCGTGTTGGGGGGTGTTGCAGGAAGGAAAGTGCCGAAGGGGGGACTCGAACCCCCACGGGCTTGCGCCCACTGCGCCCTGAACGCAGCGCGTCTACCAGTTCCACCACTTCGGCGAGGCGGCAAACCTAGTCCCTCCCGAGCCCAAGCGTCAAGCACGCGCGAATGGCGTCCGTTATTCTTTGCATGATGTCCACCAAGCCCGTAACGCCCGCTGCGGCCGTCCGCAAGGAGCGGCTGTCCGTCGCACGCAACCCGAAGGCGGCGCACGACTTCTTCATCATCGACACCTTCGAGGCGGGTCTGGTGCTGACGGGCACCGAGGTCAAGTCGATCCGGCGACGTGGGGCATCCATCAAGGAAGGGTTCGCCCGGATCTCGCGAGGCGAGGTGTGGCTCGAGGGAATGAACGTGACACCCTACGAGCAGGGCAATCGCTACAACCACGACCCGGTCCGGTCGCGCAAGCTCCTGCTGAACCGCGGCGAAATCGAAAAGCTGATCGGCGCAGTTGAGCGTGAAGGGCTCGCACTCATTCCGCTCGAGCTCTACTTCATCAATGGACGAGCGAAGATCCAGTTGGCATTGGCTCGCGGCAAGAAGGCGTACGACAAACGCGAGACCCTGAAGAAACACGAGGCACAGCGCGAGATCGCGCGCGCCATGTCGTGGAAAGGAAAACAATGACGATCACATCCTGGCTCGCCCTCGCATTGCTTGTTGCTGTGCCGCAACCCGCGCGCCTGCAGATCAGCACCGACAAGGGTGTCACCCGGATCACGTTGCTGCAGCATCCGGAGCACGGACCGCTGGTGCCCCTCGGAGCACTGGCGCGTGGCGTCGGCGGTTCGGTGCAGGCAGCTGCGGAGTGGTTCACCCTGCAGAGTCCCGCGGGGCGTTTCCGTTTTCTCGCGGGTTCGCCGGTGCTCGACGATGGCCATGGCGTCCGGGGCATGCCGGCGTCGACCGTGCGGCGCGGCGAGTCGCTCTTCGTGCCGCTCGCATTCGTCTCCGACGTGCTTGCCGACCCGGCGCGGCGCGCATGGTCGTGGAATCCGGTCGGCGCGGTGCTGTCGCAGGGCCCGACGGTATCACTGCTCGCCGCGTCACCGGCCGGGCCGCCCGCACCAGAGGTCGGGCATGCCCGACCGACACGCACCGCGCGCCCGATGCATCATGTCACGATCGACGCTGGCCACGGCGGCACTGATCCTGGAAATCCGGGCCTCTACTTCCCCAACGGCCTGAAGGAGAAGCACGTGACGCTTGCGGTCTCCCTGCAGCTGCGCGACGAGCTCGAGCGTCGCGGGGTGAAGGTGACGATGACGCGCACCCGGGACACGTTGATCAACCTCGCCCACCGGGCACCGCGCTACTGCCGTGACGACTGTGATCTCTTCGTTTCGTTGCATGTCAACTCGCTCAATCCGCGGCCGGGCTCGAGCCGCGTGCGCGGTTTCGAAACGTTCTTCCTCGCCGAGGCGCGGACCGAAGACGCCGCGCGCGTGGCACGCATGGAGAACGACGCCATTCGGTACGAGACGGTGTCCGAGGAGAACAATCGTCTCACCGGACTCGAGTTCATCCTCAAGGATCTGCAGACCAACGAGTTCCTGCGCGAGTCGGGGCGTGCGGCTGAGCTGGTGCAGTCGCACCTGCGAGAGGTCCACGACGGTCCCGACCGTGGCGTCAAACAGGCTGGCTTTGCGGTGCTCACCACCGCGCGACGTCCGTCGATCCTGATCGAGATGGGGTACAGCACCAACCCCGACGATGCGCGACTGATGACGACCCGAACCGGTCAGGCGTCGCTCGCATCGGCGATTGCCGAAGCGGTCGTGGCCTACCTCCGCGAGTTCGATCGGAAAATCGGCGACTCGGTACGAGCCGACGGATGAGGCGCTGCATCGGTGCGCTGTGGCTCCTGGTGCTGCTCACTGGATGCGCGTGGTCGAACTCACTCTATCATGCGCGACGCCTGTCGAAGGACGCCCTCCGACTCGAGCAGACTGACCGACCCTTCGAGGCCGCCTCGGTGTGGGGTCAGGCCGTGGTGAAAGCCGATTCGGCGTACGCTCGGCATCCCGGCGGCGTCGATGGATCCGAGGCACTCTGGCTCCGTGGCCGTGCCCAGGCGCGCAGCGGGGACTGTCCCGGTGGGATCGCGTCACTCGAGCGAGCGCTCACGACCGCTCCTGACGCGTCGTGGCGCGACGACGCTGCACTTGAGCTTGCGCGTTGTCTGCACCGACTCGGCGACAGTCGAGCCCGGCAGCACTTCGAACGGTTGCTGACGAGTACAGACCCTTCGCGCCGTCGTGAAGCACGGCTGCGTGTGGCGCAAGTGCAACTTGCGTCGCGAGAATGGGACGCCGTGTTGGCCACGCTAGCTGGCCTCGATACCATCCCCGCCCGCGTCGACCGCGCGCTTGCTCTCGCGGGTCTCGGGCGCACCGCGGACGCACTGGTCGAAGTCGAGCCGCTGCTCGCGGCTCGCGACACAACGGTCGGCTGGGAGCGATTGGTCGAGGGCATCGCCGCCGCCGACGGCGCTGCGGCTGACTCGCTGCTCCAGCGCCTCGAATCGCGTGGCATTGCTGCCGGTGTACGACGCGGCGGACTGTTGTTCGCGGCGGCCCGCGGTGCATTGTCGACCGGCGTCCCGGGTGCTGCCGACCGCCTCAGCAGGGTGATCGCTGCAGACGTCTCATCACGTGCCAGCGCCGATGCGCGCCTGCTCGTCGCCGCCAACCTCTTCGCCGAAGCGAGTTCGATCACGGAACTCCGCGCTGCCGTGGATTCAACACGGCAACTCGATGCTGACGATGGTGCATCCGCGCTGCGCGTCCGCGAGCTCGGCCGACTGGGCGAATCGCTGGCGGCGCAGCACGATTCGTTGGTGCCCGGTGCGCCCGACGGCGACCTGCTGACGTTCCTGCACGCTGAGACTGCCCGCGATTCGCTCGGCGCACCTCGGCTGGCATCGGCGTTCCTGATGCGACTTGAGCGCGACTGGCCGCTCTCGCCGTATGTGCCGAAGGCGCTGATTGCGCGGATGGTTGTGCAGCCTGATTCCATCGATGCGCTGCGCGATCGCGTGCTCGGGTACGTCGAGAGTCCGTACGTCGCGTACCTGCTTGGTCGCGAAGGGCCGCGGTTTGCCGAGCTCGAGCAGGCCCTGGCGTTGTTTGCCCGGGCGCGCGAAGCTCGGGTGCCGTCACCCGCGCGTCCGCGACCAGCGGCGACTCCTGTCGGGGGCGTGGACCAGCCGTGACGCTCGCGCGCACGGTGGCAGGCATTCCGTTCGCCAATCCAGTCTTGCTCGCATCGGGGACGGCGGGGTATGGGCGAGAACTCGCCGGAATTGTGACCCTCGACCGACTCGGTGGCCTCGTCACCAAGGCCGTGTCGCTTGCGCCGCGTGCCGGGAACCGGGCACCGCGAGTGGCGGAGTATCGCGGTGGCATGCTCAACTCCGTCGGGCTTGCCAATCCCGGACTCGAGCAGGTGCGCGCCGTCGACTTGCCGTGGCTCGCTCAGCATCACCCGGCGTTACCGGTGTTTGTGAACGTGGTCGGATTTGTGGCCGACGAGTATGCCACCGTGGTCGAGCAGCTCGACCTGCTCCCGGGATTCGTCGGCTACGAACTCAACCTGTCGTGTCCCAATACGTCCGCGGGTGGCGTCGAGTTTGGCGCTGACGCAGCGGGCATCGCGAGTGTCGTATCGCGTTGCCGCGCGGTCACTCGACGGCCGCTGTTCGCCAAGCTCTCACCGGCGCTCCCGGATATTCCGCGCCTTGCTGCGGTCGCGAAGGACGCCGGCGCGGACGGCGTGACGTTGGTTAACACGATCCCAGGCTACCTGTTTGACGGCGCCGCGCCGCGCCTCGGCCACGGATTCGGCGGGATCAGCGGGCCCGCACTGCTGGCGGCGGGCTTGCTCGCGGTACGCCGGACCGCCGACCAACTGCCGGACTTCCCGATCATTGGCGTGGGCGGTGTGTGCACGGCCACCGACGTGCGCGACTACTTGCATGCTGGCGCGTCGCTCGTCGCGATCGGTACGGCCGGTCTTGCCGATCCGCGCCTTCCTGAGCGGATCATCGCACACCTGGAGCGCAACGATGGCTGAATTGATTGTCGCGCTTGATCACGCCGACCCGCCGAGCGCGGTCGCCTGTCTCGATCTGTTGCCCGACCGGTGTGGTGTGAAGGTCGGGTCAGTATTGATGACCAGGGCCGGGAGCGGGTTCGTCAGGTCACTCGTGGCAAACGGGCACCCGGTGTTCCTCGACCTGAAGTGGCACGACATCCCGAGCACGGTGCGCGGTGCGGTTGAGGCTGCGGTCGAGCTGGGCGTCGAAATGGCGACCGTGCACGCCTTAGGCGGGACCGCGATGATCGACTCGGCTGTGGCCGCTGCGGCCGGTCGGATCCGGCTCGTCGCTGTGACCATCCTGACGTCCCACAATGCGGCTGGGGTCGCCGCGCTGTTGGGGCGCGACACCGCGGCCGTCGAGGCCGAGGTGGTTCGCTTGGCCGGGCTTGCTCTTGCGGCGGGGGTGGACGGCGTAGTCTGCTCGGTTGGGGAGATCGCGGCGGTTCGGCCGATCGTTGGCGCGGGGCGGATCGTGGTGCCGGGTATCCGCCGGGCGGGCGATGCCGCGGACGATCAGGCCAGGGCCGCGTCGCCGGCGGACGCGGTCGCGGCGGGCGCGACCCACCTGATCGTCGGCCGGCCGATCACCGGGGCGGCAGATCCGGGGGCGGCGTATGCGGAATTCATCGAGGCGATGGGGTAGAGGAGAGAAGCCAGAAGCGAAGGTCTCCCTTCTTCCTTCTCCCTTCTCGCCCATGCCAGTTGCGCCAAACCAGCCCCTCTCCTATCATTCCGTGCTATCCCGCAACCCCGGGTCCGGAGATACTGCGCGTGAAGGTTCGTTCGAGTGTGAAGCCGATCTGCGAGAGTTGCCGGGTGGTGAAGCGTCGTGGTGTGACGCGCATCATCTGCAAGCGTACGCCCAAGCACAAGCAGCGGCAGGGCTAATATGGCGCGTATTGCTGGCGTCGACCTGCCGCGCGAAAAGCGCGTCGAAATTGGCCTGACCTACATCTATGGCATCGGTCGCGTGACGAGCGTGAAGCTCCTCGCGGAGACCGGTATCTCGCCTGACACGCGGGTGCGCGACCTGACCGACGTTGAGGTTGGTCGCCTTCGCCAGATCATCGAGCGCACCGTCAAGACCGAGGGCGCGCTGCGCACCGAAGTCGCGATGAACATCAAGCGGCTGATGGACATCGGCAGCTACCGCGGCATTCGGCACCGTCGCGGCCTCCCGGTGCGTGGTCAGCGCACGCACACCAACGCCCGGACGAAGAAGGGCCCACGTCGGGCCATCGCCGGCAAGAAGAAGGCGACGAAGAAGTAACATGACAGCACCTACTGCGGCCAAGCCGAGCGCCAAGCGCTCCAAGAAGATCGTCGAGTCCGAGGGGATGGTTCACATCTCGGCGACGTTCAATAATGTGCTGATCACGATCACCGACCTTCGCGGCAACACGATTACGTGGGGCACCGCGGGCAAGGCCGGGTTCAAGGGCTCGAAGAAGAGCACCCCGTTCGCGGCGACGGTCGCGGCGGAGAACTGTGCCCGCGAGGCGCTGAATCTCGGCCTCCGCAAGGTGCACGTGCGGGTGCAGGGTCCGGGCAGCGGACGCGAATCGGCGATTCAGGCGCTCGCGTCGGTTGGCCTCAAGGTGGCGTCGATTCGCGACGTGACGCCGATTCCACACAACGGGTGCCGTCCCCCGAAGAAGCGGCGGGTCTGAGTCATGTCGCGATACACTGGTGCGGTCTGCCGTCTCTGCCGTCGTGAAGGCACGAAGCTGTTCCTCAAGGGCACCCGCTGTCTGACCGAGAAGTGCGCGGTCGAGCGGCGCCCCTACCCGGCGGGCCAGCATGGCCAGAACGCTGGCCGGGGCCGCAAGACGTCGGAGTACGCGAAGCAGTTGCGTGAAAAGCAGAAGGTCAAGCGGATGTACGGTCTCACCGAGACCCAGTTCCGGACCACGTACGCCAAGGCATCGCTCAATCCGGGCGTCAAGGGCACGAACCTGCTGGTCGCGCTCGAAACCCGGCTCGACAACATCGTCTACCGGATGGGCTTTGCGTCGTCGCGGGCGGCGGCGCGCCAGCTGGTGCGCCACGGCCACATCGAAGTGAACGGTGGCAAGGTCGACATCCCCAGCTTCAAGGTGCAGCCGGGCCATGAGGTCCGGGTCGCTCCAGCTGACCGCGAGATGATTGTGGTCAAGGCGTCTCAGGAGCAGGCGTCGCGTGGCGCGCCGGTTTCATGGCTGTCGATTGATTCCGAACGCGCCGCAGGCCGGCTGCTCGAGCTGCCGACGCGCGACGCCATCCCGGTGAACGCGCAAGAGCAGCTGATCGTCGAGCTTTACTCGAAGTAATCCAAGGATACGGCGCCGATGAGTATCGACCTGACCGGACTGGTACGCCCGCACGTCGTCGAAATGACGAAGCGCGAGGACAACCCGAACATCGCCGAGTTTCGCCTGCAGCCGCTGGAGCGGGGCTTCGGCCACACGCTCGGCAATTCGCTGCGACGTCTCCTGCTGTCGTCGCTTCGCGGGAGCGCGGTCTGGGGTTTCCGCCTCGATGGCGTGGTGCATGAGCACCAGACTGTCCAGGGCGTGCTCGAGGACGTGCACCAGATCATTCAGCGCCTGAAGTCGCTGACGCTGGTCATCGCCGAAGAGGTCGATGACACGGTGATCCTGCGGATCACGAAGCAGGGCCCGGGGCCGGTCTATGCACGCGACATCCAGCCCTCAGGCTCCGCCGAGATCGTCAACCCCGATCACCTGCTCTTCACGGTGCAGGACGATCGCGAGGTGAGCTGCGAGTTGTACGTGAACAAGGGCCGCGGGTACGTCGAAAGTGAACTGCACCCGACCGATCGCTCGTATCCGATCGACCTGGTGCGGATTGACGCCATCTACAATCCGGTGCGTCGCGCGAACTTTACCGTCGCGGAAACGCGCGTCGGGCAGCGCACGGACTACGATCGTCTCGCCGTCTCGGTCGAGACCAACGGAACGATCACGCCCGAGGACGCGCTGGCCTATGCCGCTGCCCTCGCGCAAGAGCACTTCCGCTACTTCGTCGAGTTTGGCAAGGTGCCGCAGGTGACGGTTCCGGTGCTTGAGGGCAGCACCCCGGCCACCGGACTCAAGGCCCGGCTGGCGCAGTCGATCGACGACACCGGACTCACGGTGCGATCGCTCAATTCGCTCAAGAACTCGAACATCCGCACCTTGCGCGACCTGGTCGAGTTCACGCCGAAGGAACTCAACGACGTCAAGAACATTGGCGACAAGGCAGTGCAGGAGATTGCCGAGCTGCTGCAGAAGGAAGGGCTCAACTTCGGCATGCAGTTCGAGGAGGTCGAGGGCGACCTCCGGATTGTCAATGACGGAACGCCACCGCTCGTGGTGGCGGGCAACGGAGAGGAAGCGTAAATGCGGCACCGCGCCAAGGGACGGCAGCTTTCGCGCACGTCCAGCCACAAACGGGCGATGATGCGCAACATGGCGGCCTCGCTGTTCGAACACGAAGGGATCAACACCACGGTCGCCAAGGCGAAGGAGATCCGGCCGTACGCCGAGAAGCTCATCACCCTGGCGCGCCGCGGTGACCTGCACGCGATCCGTCAGGTGGAGCAGAAGATCAAGGATCGCAAGATCCTGACGAAGTTGTTCAAGGAAATCGGGCCCCGGTTCGCCGCGCGCCCGGGTGGCTACACTCGCATCCTCAAGCTCGGCCACCGGCCCGGCGATGGCGCCGAAATGGCGCGAATCGAGCTCGTCCCCGAGTGACGCGGGCCGCTCGATGGTTGGCGGCTGCAAGCACGAAGGGGACCCGCGGGTCCCCTTTTTCGTATCCCTCGGCCCGGGCAATCAAATGGGTGGCGTCCGTGAAGGACGCCACCCGGAGTGCAGCCACGGTGGGGTCGCCAGGTCAGGCCGCGACGGGGACCCTGGTGGCCTTGACAACCTTGCCGCTCTTGATGCACTTGGTGCAGACCCGCACCCGGCGCGGTGCCTCGCCGACCATGACCCGGACGGTCTGGAGGTTCGGGTACCAGCGCCGCTTGGTGCGGTTGTTCGCGTGGCTGACATTGTTGCCCGTCGTCGGCCCCTTTGCGCAAATCGTGCATACCCGCGCCATGATCTTGACTCCAGCATTCGTGGTTGCGTGACAGCCGCGAAACATAGTCCGCTGGTCGTCGGGAGGCAACGTGGGGGCATGCCCCACGCCGCATGCCTGATGTCGCTCGCCCCCCACTGGAGCACTGAATGCCCACAGCGCTGATCACCGGCATTACCGGCCAGGACGGGTCCTATCTCGCCGAGCATCTCCTCGCCAAGGGGTACGACGTCGCGGGAATGGTCCGGCGGACGTCGCACCATAGCTACGAACGGATCGAGCACCTGATCCCTCGGGTCCGGATCGTCGCGGCCGACCTCCTCGACCAGCATTCGCTGACCATGGTGCTGCAGGACGTACAGCCTGACGAGATCTACAACCTCGCCGCGCAGTCGTTCGTGCCAACGTCATTTACCCAGCCAGTACTCACTGGTGAGTTCACCGCGCTTGGCGTCACCCGAATTCTCGAGGCGATGCGCCTGGTGTCACCCAAAGCCCGTTTCTACCAGGCGAGTTCGTCGGAAATGTTCGGCAAGGTGACCGAGACGCCGCAGCGCGAGAGCACCCCGTTCTATCCGCGCTCGCCCTACGGCGTGGCGAAGCTCTACGGCCACTGGATCACGGTGAACTACCGCGAGTCGTACGGCCTGTATGCCGCGAGCGGGATCCTGTTCAATCACGAATCACCGCGTCGGGGGATCGAGTTCGTGACCCGCAAGGTGTCCGACGGCGTCGCGCGCATTGTTCGGGGCCTCGCGACCGAGTTGCGGCTTGGCAACCTTGAAGCGCGACGAGACTGGGGCTTTGCGGGCGATTACGTCGATGCGATGTGGCGCATGTTGCAGCAGCCCGAGCCGAGTGATTGTGTCGTGGGCACCGGGGTGACCCACAGCGTCGGTGACCTCGTGCGCGTTGCGTTCGCCCATGTGGGTCTCGACTGGCAGGCATATGTCAAGATTGATCCGCAGTTCTATCGCCCGGCAGAGGTCGATATTCTCCTCGCCGATCCGACCAAGGCGCGTACCGAGCTCGGCTGGGAGCCGGCGGTGTCGTTCGAGCACCTCGTCACGATGATGGTGGACGCCGACCTCGAGCGACTGGCGGCACGATGATGCGCCTGCTCGTCACCGGAGCCGACGGCTTTGTCGGGCAACACCTCGTGCGCGCGGCACGCGGCGCGGGGAACTCGGTGATCGCGACAATTCTCCCCGATGCCGCGCCACCCTCGGAGTGGCTGGAACGTCAGGCCGGTCTGGCGGTCGACGTTGTTCGCGCCGACCTCTCCGTGGCCGCGGACGTGAAGCGCACCGGCGAGCTGCGACCCGACGCGGTCGTCCACCTTGCCGCGATCGCGTCTGGAGCTGCGGCCCGGCAGGACCCGGCGGGGGCCATGCAGTTCAACTCCACGGCCGCAGTGACGCTGATCAAGGCGCTGGGAAGCTCGGCGCGGCCGCCGCGCATCCTCTTCGTTTCGACCGGCGAGGTGTATGGCCCGGGACATAAGGGACCGATTTCGGAGGTATCGCCAATGGATCCGGTGTCGCCGTACGCGACCAGCAAGGCGGCCGCCGAGGACGCGCTGGAGAACCTTGGCCGGGTCAACGGCCTTCCCGTGATCGTGGCACGTGCCTTCCCGCACACCGGCCCGGGGCAAAGCACGGCGTATGTGCTTCCTGCCTTGGCGGCTCGACTTCTTGAGGCGCGGCGCACCGGCCAGCGCGAGGTGCCCGTCGGCAACCTCGATGCGGTGCGCGACTTCCTCGATGTGCGCGATGTGGTTCGCGCCTATCTGTTCCTCCTTGAGATGGGTGAGGCGGGGAGTCGTTACAACGTCGCCAGCGGAGTTGGCCGCCGTCTGAGGGACTGCTTCACGCTGCTCGCTGAAATGGTGGGCATCGACGCGGAGCCCCGTCAGGATGCATCACTGCTGCGACCTGCGGATATTCCCGTGTTGATCGGTGACCCCGCCAAGCTCCGGCACGCCACGGCGTGGTCGCCGCAGATTTCTTTCGAACGCACGCTCCAGGATCTCGTTAATGCCCAAGCGCACTGATCTCAAGTCCATTCTCATCATCGGTTCCGGCCCGATCGTCATCGGGCAGGGCGCCGAGTTCGACTACTCCGGCACCCAGGCGGTGCGCGCGCTGAAGGAAGAGGGATACCGAGTCATCCTGGTAAACTCGAATCCGGCGACGATCATGACGGATCCCGAGTTGGCCGACGCGACCTATATCGAACCGGTGACGCCGGAGTGGGTTGCGAAGGTGATCGAGCGCGAGCGACCCGACGCACTGCTCCCGACCATGGGCGGCCAGACCGCGCTCAATGTGGCGATGGCGCTGGTGCACGACGGAACACTCGAGAAGTATGGTGTCGAACTGATCGGCGCCAACGAGCGCGCGATTCGGATCGCCGAAGATCGTGCGGAGTTTGCGAAGGCGATGGTGCGCATCGGCCTCGCCACACCGCCCGGGTCGGTCGTGACCACGGTGGAGGAGGGCTACGCCGCGGTCGAGCGGACCGGGTATCCCGCGATCCTCCGGCCGTCGTTCACCCTGGGTGGCACTGGCGGCGGTATCGCGTACAATCGCGAGGAGTTCAGCGCGATGCTCCAGCGTGGACTCGAACTGTCGCCTGTCACCTCGGTCCTGGTCGAGCGCAGCATCATTGGCTGGAAGGAATACGAACTCGAGGTGATGCGCGACGGCGCCGACAACGTCGTGATCGTGTGCTCCATCGAGAACCTTGACCCGATGGGCGTGCACACCGGTGACTCGATCACGGTGGCACCGGCGATGACGCTGACCGACCGCGAGTATCAGGCTATGCGGGACGCGTCGATCCTGATCATTCGCGAAGTCGGTGTCGCCGCCGGCGGGTGCAACATCCAGTTTGCGGTCGATCCGGTCTCGGGCGAGCAGCTGGTGATCGAGATGAACCCTCGCGTGTCACGATCGTCGGCCCTCGCATCGAAGGCGACCGGATTCCCGATCGCACGTATTGGCGCCAAGGTGGCCGTCGGGTACACCCTCGACGAACTGCCGAACGACATCACCCGGGTCACGCCGGCATCGTTCGAACCGGTGCTGGACTATGTGGTGGTCAAGATCCCCCGTTTCGCGTTCGAGAAGTTTCCGGCCGCTGACCCGATACTGACCACGCAAATGAAGTCGGTGGGCGAAGTGATGGCGATCGGTCGGACGTTCAAGGAGGCGCTCCAGAAGGGATTTCGCGGGCTCGAGACCGGACGCGCGGGGTGGGCGATCGGTGCCGGCCCGATCGATGATCGGCTCAGCAGCAACGACCGCGAGACGCTCCTCTCGGCGATTCGCACGCCGACGCCGGAACGTCTGTTCCAGGTCAAGCGCGCGCTCGTGGCGGGTGTTTCGGTCGAGGAGCTGCACGACGCGTCTCACATCGACCGCTGGTTCCTGCATCAGCTGGCAGAACTGGTTGCGATGGAAGACGAGTGGATCAGCCACGACTTCGGCGAGGATGATGCGGCGGATCGCGCGATGCTGCTGAGCCTCAAGCGAGGAGGGTTCTCGGACTGGCAGTTGGCCGACCTGAAGGAACTTCCCGAGGCTCACATCCGCGCGTCGCGCCACCGGCTCGGCTTGCGGCCGGTGTACAAGACGGTGGATACATGTGCCGGCGAGTTTCCGTCGAGCACGCCGTACCTCTATTCGTGCTGGGACGAAGAGACTGAGGCGCGTCCCGACGGTCGTGACACGGTGATCATTCTCGGCTCGGGACCCAACCGGATCGGTCAGGGTGTCGAGTTCGACTACTGCTGTGTTCGCGCGAGCCTCGCGTTTCGGGAGCTCGGCTATCGCACCGTGATGGTCAACTCCAATCCAGAAACGGTGTCCACCGATTTCGATATCTCCGACGTGCTGTACTTCGAGCCCCTCACGCTCGAAGACGTACTCGAGATCGTGCACGTCGAGAAGCCGATTGGCGTGGTCGTGCAACTGGGTGGGCAGACGCCGCTCAAGCTCGCCAAAGGGCTCGAGGCTGCGGGCGTGCCGATCATGGGAACGTCGCCCGATGCGATCGACCTGGCGGAGGATCGGCAACGGTTTGCGGCGCTCGTCAACGAGCTGGGAATCCGTCAGCCTCCAGCCGGAACCGCGCGATCGCTTGATGCGGCGATCACCGTTGCCGACCGGATCGGGTATCCGGTGCTGGTGCGGCCGAGCTATGTGCTCGGCGGACGGGGGATGCGAATCGTGTACGACGCCGGGGAGTTGCGCGAGTTTTTTGACGAAGCGGCGCGGGTCGCGCCCGGTCACCCGGTGTTGATCGATTCTTTTCTGGAAGACGCGTTCGAAGCGGATGTCGACGCGATCTGCGATGGCGAGCGCGCCGTGATCGGGGGCGTGATGCAGCACATCGAAGATGCCGGCATTCATTCCGGCGACTCGGCGTGCGTCATGCCACCGTACCTGATCACTGAAGATCAGGTCGAGCAGATGCGCGCTCATACCCGCGCCTTCGCCCTGCGACTCGGCGTGATCGGGCTGATCAACGTGCAGTTCGCGATCAAGGATGGCGTGGTGTTCGTGCTCGAGGTCAACCCACGGGCCTCACGCACCATCCCGTTTGTGTCAAAGGCCACCGGCGTCTCGCTTGCCGGGCTTGCGGCCGCCGTGATGGCGGGGCGCAAGCTCGAATCCCTGGGCCTCGCGGACGATCCGTTGCAGCCGTATGTCGCGGTGAAGGAAGCGGTGTTTCCGTTCTCAAAGTTTCCGGGCGTTGACGTGCGCCTCGGCCCCGAGATGCGCTCGACCGGTGAAGTGATGGGCATCGCTGATTCGTTCGGCATGGCGTTCGCGAAGGCACAGGCGAGCGTTGACGGCGAGCTGCCGCTGGAGGGATCGGTGCTGATCACGGTGAACGATCGCGACAAGGCCACGGTCGTCCCGATCGCACGGCGCTTCCATGAACTCGGGTTCCGCGTGCTCGCCACCGCCGGAACCGCGCGCTACCTGCGGGCGAGGGGCGTACCGGCAGAACGGGTCCTCAAGGTGTATGAGGGTCGGCCGAACGGCATCGACTTGATGCTGTCGGGACAAGTGCACCTGCTGGTCAATACGCCGCTCGGCAAGCTCACCCAGCAGGATGACTACTCGATGCGCCGCGCCGCGCTGCAGCACGGCATCCCGTACACGACCACGATGTCGGCCGCATCGGCCGCGTGCGACGCGATCATTGCGCTCAGGAGTCGGCGCGGCGAGGTGCGATCACTGCAGTAGTGGCACGCGATGGCACGCGAGATGGCCGGAGCGTGACGATTGGGCGCGACCT
>JANMSC010000124.1:0-1620 GCA_031388885.1 Gemmatimonadales bacterium
CCAAGTGCTGACCCGTATGCACCAGCACCGCCTGATGACCGTGCACCCGCAACGCGGTCAGGATCGGCGCCACCTTCATGAAATTCGGCCGTGCCCCTGCGACGACGAGAGCCTTCATTCGAGCGTGCTCCGTGATTCAGAGGTCACACGAGGCCGTTCAGTTGCTCGAGCATCAGGTCGAGTCGTCCAGGCCAGCTTTCACCGCGCATCGTGTCGGAAAGCCGGCGGCGGGTGTCGGCGCCAGCTGGCGCCGCCAGGCGGCGTGCCACGGCCGCCAGGAACCCAGCGTTGTCTTCGACGACATCGACACCTTCGTGGTCGCGAAAGGGCGCCAGTTCGGGCAATGAAGTTGCCACGACCGGCACGCCGGCCGAGAGGTACTCCCGCAACTTGATCGGGTTCACCGCAAGTGTGAGCTCGTTGACGACGAATGGGATCAGCGCAACATCAAACGCGCGCAAGTACGGTGGCAGGTCGGCAAACGGCTTGCGTCCAAGGAGGTGCAGGTTCGCGATGCCCTCGAGCCGGCCGGTTGGCACACGAGCGTAGCCGACAACGACGACATGTGCGTCCGGATGACGCCGTGCGAGCTCAGCCATCAAGTCGAGATCGACCCACGCGTCGATCATTCCAACGAAGCCGATTACTGCTCGGCCGTCGTCCGGCAGGTCGCTCGGTCGCGGGAGTGCTTCGACCGCGGCACGTCGGAAGTGGTCCCATTCGACGCCATGCGGAACGTACGACACGCGGTCGGTCAGGCCCGTGCAATCGCCCAGCAGTTCGAGTGACGACGCGAACACGTGGTTGGCGCGACGGCACAGAATCTCATGGCAGGCGCGCATCTCGGCGGTGTCGTACTCCTCGAACGCCCACCAGCGATCGACGCAGTGGTACACCAGGCCGCACGACGGGATCGTATCGAGATACCGGGCAGTTGTCGGCGTATACACCCACAGCAACGGCGCGGCGCGATGGTTCATGCCGTGTAGCGCGCCGCGGATCGACCTGGCGTACAACATCGCGTTCAGCCGCTGCGCTACCGGATGGGTCGGGAACGGCACCGACGGCGGCGATAACACGGTCAGCCCGGGTGCCCCGGCCCTGACCCCACCGCTCATCTTTTTCACTTTGGCAACGATCCGCTTGAGGTCGGCAGCACTGGTGGCGGTCGGCCGCCGCATCCCGCTCGCCTCGACCCAGAGCACGTCGCGACGCTCGGCGAGCAGGCGCATAAGGTGATGCTTGCTGGTGGGATCCGTGCCCCAGTCGTTCGCAAACGCGACCACCGCACCGTTCGCGTGTCGATCAGCCAAGCCGGGCCTCCGAATCCGCTTCGCGCAACAGCATCCGGAACGAAAAGCACGTGCCCTCGCCCTGCACGGTATCCACCGTCAACTCCGATTCCATTGCTTCGACCAGCTTGCGGCAGATCGACAGGCCCAGCCCGGACCCCGAAAAGGCGTAGTCACCGGGTTGCTGTCGGCGCCGAAACGGTTCGAACAAGTTGGACATCGCAGCACCCGGAATCCCGCGGCCGGTGTCGCGCACCGAACATTCCAGCACGTCGCCTTCGCCGTCGATCAGCTTGACCTCGACATAGCCGTCAGACGTGAACTTGAG
>JANMSC010000141.1:0-7372 GCA_031388885.1 Gemmatimonadales bacterium
CCGGCTGATTCGCGACTACATCCAGAAGCGGCTTGGCCACGCGGCGATCGCCGAAGTGCACATCGAGCGGAAGCCGGGCAAGGTGACCGTGACGATTCACACCGGCCGACCCGGCGTGGTCATTGGCAAGCGCGGCGCCGAAGTGGACAAGCTTCGTGAGGAACTCGCCGTGGTGCTTGAGCGGCGCATGGGTGCGGCAAAGGATGTCGCGGTCAACGTCGAGGAGATCAAGCGGCCCGAGCTGTCGGCCAAGCTGGTGGCAGACAACATCGCGGCACAACTGGTCCAGCGCATCTCGTTCCGCCGCGCCATGAAGCGCGCCGTGCAGAGTACGATGCGGATGGGCGCGCAGGGCATTCGCGTGCGCGCGTCAGGCCGCCTCGGCGGCGCCGAGATCGCCCGCACCGAAGGGTACCGCGAGGGTCGGGTGCCACTCCATACGTTGCGCGCCGATATCGACTACGCCACCGGCACGGCGAAGACGACCTACGGCACGATCGGGATCAAGGTCTGGATCTTCAAGGGCGAGATCGTGGACGACATGTCAGGCCGTACCTACAGCACGGGGGCGTGAACCCATGCTTGCTCCAAAGCGGATCAAGTTCCGCAAGACGTTCAAGGGCCGCACCAAGGGCGTGGCGACCCGCGGCAATACGGTGGCGTTCGGCGAATGGGGCGTGATGTCCATGGAGCCGGGGTGGATCACCAACCGCCAGATCGAGGCGGCGCGTGTCGCGATGACGCGCGAGATGAAACGTGGTGGCAAGGTGTGGATCCGGATTTTCCCGGACAAGCCGATCACGAAGAAGCCGGCCGAGACGCGCATGGGGAAGGGCAAGGGCAACCCCGAAGGCTGGGTCGCCGTAGTCCGCCCGGGGCGCGTGCTGTTCGAGCTCGACGGCGTGACCGAGGAGCTGGCGCGCAAGGCGCTGGCGCTCGCCGAGTCGAAGCTTCCGGTGAAGACGCGCATCGTCAAGCGCGAGGAGATCTGAGATGTTGATTGCGACCGACCTCCGCGAGCTGACGGTGGAACAGCTCGAGGCCAAACTCGCCGAAGTGCGCGAAGAGCGATTCAAGTTGCGCTTCCGCTCGGCGACGGAGTCCATCGACAACCCGATGCAGTTCCGCACGTTGCGGCGTGATGCGGCCCGGATCATGACGATCCTGGGCGAAAAGCGCCGACAGGGATGAGGGGAGAGACATGAGCGACGACACGACGACGGAAGCCGCGGCACGCTTGCAGCGCAAGGTCCGCACGGGCGTAGTGGTGGGCGACAAGATGGAGAAGACTGTCACGGTCCTCCTCGAGCGCCGACTGGCCCACCCGAAGTACGGCAAGCAGGTGACGCGCAGCAAGAAGGTGAAAGCGCGCAACGACCATGACGCCAAGGCCGGCGACACGGTGCGCATCATGGAGACACGCAAGCTCGCGAAGACGGTCCACTGGCGGACAGTCGACGTTGTCGAGCGGGCGCGCTGAGGACGGGGAGAGACTGACATGGTACAACAGGAAAGCATCATCAAGATCGCGGACAATTCGGGCGCCCGTAAGGCGCTCGTGATCCGCGTCCTCGGCGGATCGCGGCGACGCTACGCGTCGCTGGGCGACCGCGTCGTCGTGGCGATCAAGGACGCCATTCCGACCGGGCAGGTGAAGAAGGGCGATGTGGCCAAGGCCGTGATCGTGCGCACCGCGAAGGAGGTCCGCCGCAAGGACGGGTCCTATATCCGGTTCGACGAGAACGCCGCCGTCCTCATCGATGACAAGGGCGAACCCCGAGCGACGCGTATCTTCGGCCCCGTGGCGCGCGAGCTCCGCGAGAAGCGCTACATGAAGATCGTGTCGCTGGCGCCGGAGGTGCTCTGAGATGAAACAACTGGTGCACCGGAAGGCCAAGCGCGTAAGACACGCCGCGCCGGTCCGGGTGAAGGTGCATGTCACCAAGGGTGACACGGTGCAGGTGATTTCGGGTGACGACAAGGGGAAGCGCGGCACGGTGCTGCGCGTCTTCCCCAAGACGGGACGCGCGACGGTCGACGGGATCAACATGGCAAAGCGCCACCGCAAGCCGACGCAGACGAGTGAGGGCGGCATCGTGACGTTCCCCGCGCCGCTGCATCACTCGAAGCTGATGTTGATCGACCCGAAGACCGGGACGCCGACGCGCATCCGCCGCCGGCGCGATGCCGATGGCACGGTCGAACGCCTGGCGAAGTCGGGCGTGTCCATTCCGAGGAACCGCTGACGATGGCGAAGCAACCGAAGGACGGCGCCAAGGCCGATGCGAAGGGCGGTAAGGGCGGCAAGGGCGGGGCACCGAAGAAGAGTGCGGCGCCCGCGACCAAGACCGCGAAGAGCACGACGGGTGGGGGAGGCCGCGGCAAGGAGGCACAGCTTCCGACCGAGGCGGCGCCCAAGGCGCGCGTCGGCACTCCACGCATGCAGAAGCACTACATCGACACGGTGCGTCCGCGCTTGGCCAAGGAATTCGGGTTGAAGAACCCGAACCAGGTGCCGCGCCTCGTCAAGATCGTCCTCAACGTCGGCCTCGGTGAAGGCGCGAAGAATCCGCGCCTCGTCGACGCAGCGGTCGAGGAGCTTGCGATCGTGACCGGGCAGAAGGGCATCGTCACCAAGGCCAAGAAGGCGATCGCGAATTTTGGGTTGCGCGCCGGGATGCCCGTCGGCGCGACGGTGACATTGCGCGGCGCCCGGATGTACGAGTTCCTCGACCGGTTCATCACCCTCACGGTGCCGCGCATTCGCGACTTCCGCGGGCTGCCGAACAAGAGCTTTGATGGACGCGGGAATTACACGTTCGGCATCAAGGAACAGCTGATCTTTCCCGAGATCGACTACGACAAGGTCGAGCACGTGCACGGGATGGACATCACGCTGGTAACCACGGCAGGCCGCGACGACCTCGCGATGGCGCTGCTGCGTGAATTTGGCTGGCCCTTCCGGGGAGAGACCCCGCACGCACTCCGCGTGGCCTAGGGACCAGTGCCATCATGAGCATACTCATCCGGTTGTCGCATGCGCTGCGTGCGAGTACGCCGAGTGAAGGGGACCTGAACGCATGAGCATGACTGATCCGGTCGCAGATATGTTGACCCGCATTCGCAACGCCTGTTCGGCTGGGCACAAGCGCGTCGATATGCCCGCGTCGAAGCTCAAGGTGGAACTGGCGCGGCTGCTGCGCGACAACCACTACGTCGCCGACTACAAGATGCTTGAGGAGGGTCCAGCCGGAACGCTGCGGCTCTACCTCAAGTACCACAACGAGCTGCCCGTGATTCGCGAGCTGCAGCGCGTGTCGTCGCCCGGCCTTCGGCGCTACGTCAAGTGCCGTGACTTGCCGCGAGTCAAGAACGGACTCGGGATCGCGATTGTCTCGACCCCCAAAGGGTTGATGACGGATCGCGAGGCGCGCTCGGCCAACCTCGGCGGCGAGCTCCTCGCCGTCGTCTGGTAGGAGGCCCGCCATGTCGCGTATTGGCAGGAAGCCAGTGGATCTGCCGCAGGGTGTGAGCGCCACGATCGACGGCAATCGCATCACGGTGAAGGGCCCGAAGGGGTCGCTGTCCCGGACGTTGCCCGCCGCCATGGTCGTCAAGCTCGAGGCCAACACCGTGACGGTGTCGCGCCCGACGGATGAGCAGGGGCATCGCTCGTTGCACGGGCTGACCCGCACACTCGTCGCCAACATGGTCGATGGCGTTGCGAAGGGATTCAGCAAGACGCTCGAGCTGCAGGGCGTCGGATACAAGGCCGAGCCGAAGCCGTTCGGGGTGAATCTCGTCGTCGGTCTTTCGCATCAGGTGCCGTTCAAGGCGCCGGCCGGGATCAAGTTGATCGTCGAGACCCCGACCCAGCTGAAAATTGAAGGGATCGACAAGGAACTCGTGGGCCAGGTGGCTGCAGAGATCCGGAACGTTCGTCCGCCTGAGCCCTACAAGGGCAAGGGAATCCGGTACCAGGGTGAAGTCGTCCGCCGCAAGGCCGGCAAGACGGGAGCCAAGTAATGCGTCCGATGCATGCACCGAAGAACCGCGAACAGCGCCGTTATCGCCGACACCTCCGGGTACGGCAAGCGGTCGCCGGTACCCCCGAGCGCCCACGCCTCGTGGTGTTCCGTTCGCTGAAGCACATTTATGCGCAGCTTGTCGACGACACGCGCGGCGTGGCCCTGCTCGGGGTCACTGACACCAGCGAAGGCATCGCGATCGACGGCCAGGGCAAGGTGGCCAAGGCGACCGCGGTCGGGACGCTGCTGGCGACAAAGGCGAAGGACGCTGGCATCAGCAAGGTGGTGTTCGATCGTGCGGGTTACCAGTATCACGGCCGCGTGAAGGCCGTCGCCGATGGTGCCCGACAGGGCGGATTGGAGTTCTGATGAGCGATGAACACAAGGCACCAGACGACGCGCCGGTGAGTCCGGTCCCCGAGACCACCGACGGCGCCGAGCTGGCGACCCCACCGGTCGAGCCCGTGGCGCAGCCCGCGCAAATGGATCATGAGACCGAAGCCACGCCGGTCGTCGAGGAGCCGCCGGTCGCGACGCCGGCCGCGCCGCCAGTGCAGCATCGCGGCGGGAGCCACAGCTCGATCGTCGCCGGCGCGCCGATGGCGCAGGATCGGGGTGGACGGGGTGGCGGCCAAGGCGGTCGCGGCGGTGGCCAAGGCGGGCGCGGCGGCGGCCAGGGTGGCCGTGGCGGTGGTCAGGGCGGCGGCGGTGGTCGCGGTCGTCCCGGCGGCGGCGGTCGGCGTGACGATCGCGATCAGGGCGAGAAAGAGTTCGTCGAGAATGTCGTCGCGATTAACCGCGTCGCCAAGGTCGTGAAGGGCGGTCGCCGCTTCTCGTTCAACGCCCTCGTGGCGGTGGGCGACGGCAAGGGCCGCGTCGGCATGGCAACCGGCAAGGCGAACGAAGTGTCGGAGGCCGTCCGCAAGGCGGTCGAGGCCGCCAAGCGCGCCATGTTTGACGTGCCGCGCACCGGCACCACGATCCCGCACGAGATCATCGGCGAGCATGGCGCGGGGCGCGTGTTGCTCAAGCCCGCAGCCAGCGGTACCGGCGTGATCGCCGGTGGCCCGGTTCGTTCGGTGCTCGAGTGCGCCGGCATCACCGACATCCTGACGAAGAGCCTCGGCTCGAATAACCCGCACAACATGGTGCGCGCGACGATTGCCGGACTCCAGGGACTGGTGTCGGTCAAGCAGATCGCGCGTGAGCGTGGCATCGACGTCGATCGCGTCGGTTATCGCGCCCGCCAGGAGGCTTGAAGTCATGGGACGCAATCCAGTCGTAGGCCGTCAGGGCCCAGCACACCACGCCGCGGTTATCCCGTCAGAGGATGACGCGAAGCGCCTGCGCGTGAAGCAGATCCGTTCGGGCATCGGTCACGCCGCGACGATGAAGCTCACGCTCAAGGCGATTGGCCTGCGGCACCATCAGGCCACGGTCGAAGTCGATAACAACGCCTCGATGCGGGGCATGCTGTATAAGGTGCGCCACCTCATCGAGGTGTCGCCGGTTGGGGAGACCTGAGATGGCTGACGAGAACGAGACCTTCGAGCGGATCAATCTGTCCAACCTGCGCCCTGCGCCGGGTTCGCACCGCAACCGCAAGCGGATCGGGCGCGGTCCCGGATCGGGCACGGGCAAGACGGCCGGCAAGGGACACAAAGGTCAGAAGGCCCGCTCTGGTGGCAACACCAACACTGGCTTCGAAGGCGGGCAGATGCCGATGTACCGGCGCCTGCCGAAGCGCGGCTTCACCAATCCGTACAAGGTGACGTACCTCGCCGTGAACCTTCGCGACCTGGCCAAGGTGTCGGGCGATGAAGTCTCGGCGGATAGCCTGTTTGCCGCGGGCATCACCAAGAAGGCCACCGACCCGATCAAGCTGCTCGCGCACGGCGAGATTACGCGTGCGCTCGTGGTCAAGGGCGTGGCGATGTCGGCTGCGGCCAAGGTGAAGATCGAAGCGGCCGGTGGACGGGTCGAGGACTGATGACCGCACCCCGCGTCCCAGGCTTTGCGATTGATGAGGAACTGAAGAACAAGCTGCTCTTCACCGCGTTCGCGATCCTGGTCTACCGAATCGGCGCGCACATCACGTCGCCGACGGTTGACGTCAACGCGCTCGTGCAGTTCATCCAGAACTCGAGCGCGTCGACACTGTTCTCGCTGTACGACGCCCTTGGTGGCGGCCTCTCGCGCGCGACCATCTTCGCGCTCGGGATCATGCCGTACATCTCGGCGTCGATCGTGTTCCAGCTGGCCGGCGGCGTCGTGCCGACGATCGGCAAGATGCAAAAGGACGAAGAGGGACGGAAGCGGATCACCCAGTGGACCCGCTACCTCACCGTGCTGATTGCGCTGGCCCAATCGTACGGTTTCGCGATCTTCGTCGAGACCCAGGTACCGAACGCGGTCGCCGATCCGGGGCTCGTCTCGCGCCTGACCATGGTCGCCATCCTCACGACGGGTGCCATCTTTGTCATGTGGCTCGGCGAGCAGATCACCGAACGCGGCATCGGCAACGGCATGAGCATCCTGATCGCGGTGTCGATTCTCGAGCGCGTCTGGCCGTCGATGCTGCAGATGCTCGGCTTCGTGAGCGATAGCGTGGTGTCGGTCTTCGGTGCGATCGTGTTCGTCGCCTCGCTGGTCGGGATGGTGGCAGCCGTGGTCGGCATGACCCTCGCCGCGAGACGGATTCCGATCCAGATCCCGCGCAAAGTCATGGGCCGCGGACGGATCCGCGAGGGCCAGAAGACGTTCATCCCGATCCGGTTGATTACGGCTGGCGTGATGCCGATCATTTTTGCCCAGACCGTCATCATCGTTCCGTCCACGATCGCGCAGTTCTCCAGCTCGCCGACGCTGTCCGAGGTGTCGAACTTCCTCATCCCGGGCGGAATGCCGTACAACGTCCTGTTCGCGGTCATGATCGTCGTGTTCAGTTACTTCTACACGTCGATCATCTTCAACTCGGTCGACCTGTCAGAAAACCTGAAGAAGCAGGGTGCGTTCATCCCGGGTGTCAAGCCGGGGTCTGCGACAGCCGACTACATCGACGGCGTGCTCGGCCGGATCACCTTTCCGGGTTCGATTTTTCTGGCCCTGATCGCCATCTTTCCAGCGATCGTCGCCGGTCAGATCGGTGTCGCGCAGTTCGCCTTCGGTGGCACCTCGATCCTGATCGTCGTCGGGGTCGGGCTGGAGACGGTGAAGCAGATTGAGTCCCAGCTGCAGCAGCGGCATTACGAAGGATTCTTGAAATGAGAGCGGTGTCGCGATGAGGCTCGTCATCCTCGGCCCGCCTGGCGCCGGCAAGGGCACCCAGGCCAAGCGCATCGCGG
>JANMSC010000151.1:0-16084 GCA_031388885.1 Gemmatimonadales bacterium
GCCGCGACGACCGGGAGCCCGCTCGCCATCGCCTCGAGAATGACCAAGCCGAGTGTCTCGGTGTGCGAGGCGAACAGGAACGCGTCGGCGCTGGCATACAGCTGAGGCAGTGACAACCGACGATCGAGGGTACCGAGGAACGTGACATCGAGCGGGGCGCGCGCGCGCAACCCCTGCTCGCGCGGTCCACTCCCGGCCACCACGAGGTGAATCAGGCGATCCGTCGGCATGTTGCGCTTTGCCAGCGCGTAGGCATCAAGCAGCCGCTCGACACCCTTCTCCGCCGCCAACCGACCAACGTGCAGGAAAATGAACGCGTCCGGTGGAGCGTGGAGATCGCGGATCAGCTGATCGCGGCGACCAGGATGAAAGAGGACGGTGTCGACGCCCCGCCCCCACACCTCGACGTCGTCAACGTCGAGTGCACGAAGTTCCTGCTGTGCCGCCAGCCCGGGCGTGTAGACCCTTCGGCTGCGTCGATGGAAACGGCCGATGTAGCCTTGCACCGAGCCTCGCAGCCATGGCACGCCGTACGCACGTGTGTACCGGGAAAAATCAGTGTGGTACGACGAGACCGTGGGCACCCCCCGGCGCAGCGCTTCTCGCTGGCCCATCCAGCCAATCATGAACTCGGTCGCGCAGTGCACGATGTCGGGCTTGAAAGTCTGCATCACCCGGGCGACGACACCGCGCGAGGGTGCCGCAAGGCGAATGTCGGGGTAGAACGGCAGCGGGACGCTCATGATCAGGGCGCCGGCATCCACAGCCGCGCGCGGACCGGCGCCGCCAAAGACATCGCTTGCGGCCTGCGGGTACGCCGGCGCGACGACAGCGACCTCCCAACCCCGATCGCGCAGACCCTGCACCGACAGTTCGGTGACGACGGATACGCCATTCAGCTGCGGCGGGTAGGTGTCGGTGCAGTAGAGGGCGCGGGGCGCAGTGGGCATCAGCAGCGCAGTCTCGTGGCGCCTGCTCACGATCGTGTCACCGATCCGTCACGACTCGGCGTCGTTCCCGATTCTTGTACCCATTGTCAACAGTATCGCGACACAACTGTGCTCGGTTTGTGGAGATGATACCCGAGGTTTGTTGCGGTGATTGCGGCCGGAACCAACCATGGGAGGACCACATGCAGAGTCCCCACGGCATCACCCGCGTCATTCTCGTGTGCCTGGACGGTCTGCGCTCGGACGCCGTCCCGCTGCTGCCATTGCCCCACATTCGTGCGCTCGCGGCCTGTGGTGCAACCACGTTCCGTGGCACCACGGTCGAGCCCAGCATCACGGCAGCCGCCCTTGCGTCAGTGTTTACCGGCGTTCCGCCGAGCGTTCATGGCATCCAGAGCGACCGATTCGGCCTGCCTCGCCCGACCGAACCGCTGATCACGCTTCCGCGCCTGCTCAACGACCACGGCTTACCGACATTCGGACACCTTGCCGCACTGCCCCGCTACTTTCGCGGACTTGGGCCACGGATTGCCGCACAGATCGGTGCAGCAGTGCGATTCGAAGGCGTCGGCGCGTCGGACATCCTCGACCATGCGCGAGGCACGCTCGATCGGGAGCGCTGCGGCCTCATTTTCCTGCATTGGCCAGACGCGGATGTCGCCGGTCACGCCGACGGCTGGATGTCACCCCGTTACGCGGCTGCCGCCCGGCGCCTCGACGATTCGCTCGATCGACTGGTTCGCTCCACGGGGGTCCTTGATGATCCGGCAACCGTGCTGATCGCTTTTGCCGACCATGGCGGCGGCGGGCTCCTCGCCAGGGACCATAACTCCCGACATCTCCTCGATGTCACGATCCCGATCATCGTGGTGGGTAGGCAGATCGCCCGCACCGACCTGGCGCCGGGAGCCTCGCTCCTCGACATACCTGCGACGATCGCGAGGCTGCTCGGCATCAAAACACCCGCGAATTATGCGGGACGGACGTTGAGCGAGTCGATTGCTCGAGCGCCACACACGTCGATGCCATGGATCGGCGCGGTGGCCATGCCCGACTCCGAGGCCGCGTGATGCCCACGTTCCGCGTGCTGGCGGTGATGGACCTGCGTGACCGCGACCTGTTCCAGCGCTGGACGCTCCGCGACGAAGCCAAGGCCGCGAACCGCTGGAGCTGGATCGTCGTGACGCACGCGGGTGGCGCCGTGGCGACCATCACGAGCGTCCTGCTCCCGCTCGTCACAATTCCAGCGCTTCGCGGCGCAAGCACGCGGGCTGCGGTCGCCCTGACGGCATCTCACATGATCGTTCAGAGCATCAAGCGCGTCGTCAATCGCGAGCGCCCGACGTTACGACCGCTGATCCCGTGCCCCGATCGCTTCTCGTTCCCATCCGGGCACGCGACCGCGGCACTGGCGGTGGCCCTGAGCTACAGCGTGGCGTTCCCCTCGTTGGCCGCCCCGTTGATCGCTTTCGCGCTGTTCGTCGGGTGGAGCCGAGTGGTACTCGGAGTTCACTACCCCGGCGACGTGGTGGTGGGTCAGTTGATCGCAACGGCAACGGTTGCGGTGATGCGCGTGGCCGGGTGAACGTCATCGCGCCACCTGCGGTCATGGACCTTCGCCCGACTGGCGTCCTCGCGGGAGTGCTTCCGGCCGTGCAACGCCCGCATGCGCGACTCGCCGTGCTCGACATCTCCGAGTACTACAGCGAGACGAGCGGGGGCGTGCGCACGTATCTCGACGCCAAGGGTCGATTCGTGGCCAATCGCCCCACGCTTCGTCGCACCCTGGTCGTCCCCGGCCGATACGACGCGATCTCGGAAGCGCCCGGGGATCGCACCTATCGGTTGCGAGGACCGGCGATTCCGTTCCACTCCTATCGATTCCTCCTCGCGACCCGCTCTGTCGCGCGCATCATCGCTCACGAACGTCCCGACATCGTCGAGATCGGCTCGGCGTACTTCGTCCCGTGGGTCGTATCCCGCGCGCGGCGGCGGCATCCAGCAACCGTCGCGTGGTTCTACCACAGCAACATTCCGCGCCTCGTCGCGCCGGATCTCGAGCATGGCGGTCGGTTCCGGCCAGCGATTGCCCGCGCGGTGGGCGCATACGTCAATCGCCTTGGTCGGCTCGCGGATGTGACGCTTGCCGCGTCGAACTTCGCGGCGACCGACCTCGCGTCGTGGGGCGTCGAACACGTCGAACGGGTCACACTTGGCGTGGACACGGTCCGGTTCAATCCGAGTCGTCGCGCCCAGCGGCCGGCGGTCCTCGCGGCGCTCTGCGTAACGGATGGGCCACTCGTCGGGTTTGTCGGGCGGCTTGCCTCGGAGAAGCAAGTCGACGTCCTGCTCCGGGCGTGGCCCGCCATCGAGCGGCGCACCGGCGCAACGCTGGTGCTGGTTGGTGACGGGCCGCAGGCGTCACGGCTGCGCGCGCTGGCGGGGGGATCTCGAGTCCGCATGGTGTCCTACGAGCCCGACCGTGATCGACTTGCGAACCTCCTTGCCGCATGTGACCTGTATGTGTCGCCGGCGCCGTACGAAACGTTTGGACTCGCCGTGTGCGAAGCACTCGCGTCGGGTGTCCCCGTCCTGTCGGTGGATCACGGGGCAGCGGCGGAGCTGGTCCGGGGCGCGGGAACGGGCGGGCTGGTTCCCCGTGGCGACAGCGTCGCGCTGGCCGAAGCTGCTATTGCGCTGCTTGAGTCCGACCTCGCGCAGGACCGCGTCGCGTCGCGCGCGTATGTCGAGCGGCATCACACATGGGAAGCGGCGTTGATCAACCTCTTTGACGTCTACGCCAGACTGCGGCGTTGAGGTCCGTGCTCACGGTCCATCTTGGTTGTGCCGCGCTGGTCGGCGCTGACCTGCTCGCACGATCGATGCGCCTTCGCTGGCTTACCGCCGGCGTCGGCCACGGGATCTCGGTGGGGGCGGCGCTGAGAACCAACCTCTGCGCCGACGCGGGCGCCACCCTGTCACCGATGCGGCTCGCCGGCGAACCCGCACGGATCGCGGCCATGCGACTCGCGGGCGTGCCGATGCCCACTGCCCTTGCGGCCATCGCGTGGGAACTTGTCACCGCGTGGCCGACCCTGCTGCTCATGGCGACACTTATCGTTGCCACCTGCGCTCCCAAATGGTGGGATGCGAGTGCGCCAGCGCTCGCACCGGCCATGATGGGCGCGACGCCGATCATTGCGGTGATTGCCTGCCTGGCCGTTGTTTCGATTCTCGCGGCGCGCCACTTCCGCACCCGACTGCCGATGGCGGTGGTCGAACCGCTGGCCCTGTTGCGCCGTTCCTGGCGCACGATGCCACCGTGGCCGGTGATCGCCAGCGTACCACTCTCTGCGATCAACATCGCTGCGCGGACAGCGCTCCTTCCGGTGTTAGCGCTCACGCTCCCCGATCCGCCACCAGCCGCTGCGCTGTGGCTGGGATCGTTCCTGCTGGTCTACGGTCAATTGGCCTTTCCGACGCCTGCCGGTGCGGGTGCTGTCGAACTCGGCTTCCTCGGCGGCGCGGCGGGCGATCTTGGCGAGGGCGTCGGCCTGCTGGTCGCGTGGCGTTGGTGGGCGAACGGTGCAACGGCGCTGCTCGGCGTGGCGGTCGCGCTACGGATTCGTCGTCGGAGTGGCGGCTGGTCGTGACGTGAGCTGCGCGTCGCCGAGACAACCAGTCGCGATACTGTGAAGCATCTCCCGCCCGGAGCGCGACATGCGCATGACCCCCCTGCGTCCCGTCGATCGCTGGCTTGCAATCCTCAACGGCATCCTTGCACTGAGCTGGCTACGTCATGCGCCCGACGCACCGGTCGCCATGTCGCTTGCAATCACGCACGGAAGTGCGACGCTCCTCCCAGCGCTGCTGGTACGCCTTCCGGCGCGACCGCATCTCATCACACGGTTGGTCCACGACGCCTACCCACTGGTATGGTTGACACTCGTGTGGGGCGCGCTCGGGATACGGAAGGGGGCCGGGCTGCTTGACCGTGCCAACGATCTCCTGGTCGCCGCGTGGGATCACTCGCTATTCGGACAGCACCTCAACCTGACGTGGATGCCGTCGATGCCGTGGGGCTGGCTCAGCGAGACGATGTATGCGGTCTACGGCGCCTACTACGTGCTCCTGATTGGCGTTCCGTTGATCCTTTTCCTGCGTGGATGCGACCGAACCGCCCGGGAGGTCGTACTCCGACTCGCCGTCACCTATGCGACATGCTTCGCGATCTACGCGCTCTTCCCGGTCATCGGACCGATGGAGACGCTACCGCGCTTCTCCGCCGGGTCCGGTGGCATTTTTCACGGGGCGAGTGCGGCATTGCGCGCGGTCGGCGATTCGCTCGGGACAGCCTTCCCATCGTCCCACACCGCCGGTGCACTCGCGCTCGCGTGGATCGCATGGCGCTTTCTCTCACGACCGCTCGCGATCGCCACGGTGACGATAGCCGCCGGCGTGTGTCTCGCGACGGTCTACACCCAGAATCATTTCGCCGTGGACACGGTCGCTGGCGTTGTGGTCGCGGCGCTCACCCAGGGACTCGTGGTGCCGTGGTTGCAGCGCGGCGGCTTGCGACTCCCGGGTCCCGATACGCGAGCAGTTCCGTCTGGACACGGATGATCCGGAACGTGGTGCTCCGACTGCCGGATCCACCGGCGGTTACCGTGACCGTCAGCTCGGCGGTCTGGTCGGCCAGGCCGACCGCCGTCCCGAGAATCGTGATGACGTAGGTTCCGACCAGCGCGGTGCCGGCCATCACCCTGATCGATGTCTCGGCACCCCTCGTCGCCGAGGGGGTGAACGTCACCAGCGCCCCCGCCGGTACCTCGGTGGCGGAGAAGGTCACAGTTCCCGAGAATCCGCCGGTGCGCGTCAACGTGGCGAAGGCCGTGCCCTGTGCGCCTTGCGCGATCCTCAGCGGAAGCGGCGGAAGGGCAATCGTGTATCCAGTGGTGCCGCCGGTCGCGATCACTGTCAGGGTGAGCACGGCGGTCTGGTCGATCAGGCCGCTCGCCGTTCCTCGTATCGTGATCGGGAAGACGCCGGGCCTCGCAGTGCCAGTCATGATGGTGATGGAGATTGTCATCGTCGACCCGGTCGTTGTCGAAGGGGCAAACGTGACCTGCATTCCCGCCGGAACCCCGATGGCCGCCAGCGTCACTGTCCCCCCGAACCCGCCCGTCCTGCTCAGCGTCGCTGCCGCCGTCGCCGAGCTGCCCTGCGGGATCGTGAGTTCCGGCGGCACGAGCCCGAGGCTGTAGCCAACGGTGGTGCCGCTTCCGCCCGGTTCCGTTGGATTATTGCTGCAGGCCAACCCCGCCACGAATGCGGCGAGCGCAGCCCGACCCGCGCCGCGACTGAGGCACACGTCGTCGTATCTCCTGTTCAGGCGCGTCCAACGACGAGTGCGGCGGGGAGCCGCTCGCCCGAACAGGAGAAGAATAATGGGCCGACGCGGGGTCGTGCCAGCCCGCAATCAATCAGCGCGGTACACCGCCGAATCCAGGCGATGGCGCAATCGTCAGGCAGCGAGCCGCACGCCCGCCGACACGCACACCCGCTCGTACTCTGCGGCGACACCGTCAAAGATCGAGTCCCAGTCGCGTGACATTGCTGTTGCCCGGGCGCCGCGGGCGAGCCGCGCACCAAGGTCGCGATCGTTGAGCAGCGTCGCGAGCCCGTCCGCCAACGCATCGGCCCGATCAGGCTCAACCATCCACGCGTTCACGCCGTGCTCGGCGAAGTCGAGCACGCCGCCGGCACGCACGGCGAGACTCGGCAGGCCTGAGGCCATCGCCTCGAGGAGCACATTGCCAAACGTCTCGGTGCTCGAGGGGAACGCAAAGCAATCCGCCGACGCGTACACCGCCGACAGATCGTGGCCGGTACGCATCCCAGCCAGGATCACGTCGCGCGGCGCTGCAGCGACGAGCGCCGGTTCGAGGGGGCCCGTTCCGACGATGACCAACCGCGCGTTGTGACGGCGGCCCGCCAGTCGCTGCCAAGCCTGGAGGAGCAATTCGAGGTTTTTCTCCGCTGCCAAGCGTCCCACGTAAAGCACCAACGGTTGATCGGGGGCGATGTCAAGCGATGATCGCACCTCGTCCGATCGGTGAACCGGACTGAACGTGTCGAGGTCCACTCCGCGGGTCCAGATTCCGGTGTGACGGACGCCGCGAAGGTTGAGATGGCGCTCGTACTCGCGGGACGGGCACAGCACGCGGTTGGCGCGGCCGTAGAACCAGCGGAGATAGCTCCAGCCCGCTCCCATCAACCAGTCAAGGTTGTAACGCGATGCATACCGCTCGTAATCGGTATGGGCAGAAGCGATCACCGGGACGCCGTGCTCGCGTGCCAATCGCACCCCCGTGTTCCCCATCGCGAACTCGGTCGCCACATGCAGAATGTCGGGCCGAAACGCGGCGAGGTCCGCAGAGATCGCGGGCCAATGCGGGAAGCCCCACCGCACGTCGGGATACAAAAAGAGCTGCTTCGACGGAGCCCTGAAGACGTCAGCCTTGTCGCGTGCGCCGGTGGGAAGCTCGTACTCGG
Source organism: Gemmatimonadales bacterium (assembly GCA_031388885.1). Lineage (GTDB taxonomy): Bacteria > Gemmatimonadota > Gemmatimonadetes > Gemmatimonadales > GWC2-71-9 > Palsa-1233. The sequence continues at coordinate 7,506 of JANMSC010000151.1, forward strand.
GGGCATAGACGCGAACTGCGTGTCCACGCTGCCGCATCGCGGCCTCCAGCCGCTGCACGACAAGCGAGACACCGCTCACCATCGGCCAGTACACTTCGGAGAAGATCGCGATCCGCATGCGCGTAACGTCGCGGTGCGGGGTCACGGACGCGCGACGTCTTGGGCACGACTTTAGGCCGGGACGATCACCGTTTGACTCGTTCCGACTCCGCCTTGACGACCTGGAGTGCTTGCCGACGGATCCAGCCGCTGAACGGACGTATGACGTGCCAGTAGCGGCGAAAGCTCCGGCGGCTCGCCTCATCCAGACACAGCACCCGGGTCTCCGTGGTCAGCACGACCCTGCCGTTCGACTCCTCGTGCACACGGAAATTCCAAGCCGCCTTCGCGTATCCCGACTCTGAAAAGGCTTTGAAGTGAGCCGCGTCCGTGCGCCGTAGACTTCCGGAGAACGTCCAGAAACGGCCAATGAGGCCCATCACCATCTCGCGCGGCGGGACATCAGCCAGCATCGCAAAACGAATGCTCTGCAGGCCGTCGATGGTGAGGGCGGCCTGCGGAAGACCTCGAAGGCGAAACAGCTGACGAACGCCCCACGATCGGCCCAAGTCCAGCGACCGTACGGCCTCGTAGACGATGGCTGGCGAGGCATCGATCTCGATGCGGTGTTCGCCGCCGACGTCCCAATCCGGCAGGAGTTGATCGATGATCGATGACTCGGGTGTCAGCACCACACCCGACGCGTCCTCCTGGCTCACGGCTTGAGCACCGTCCACTCGACCTCATTGAGCAGGTTGCCGACCAGCTCCGCAGACTCTGTCGTGTATGCATAGCAGCCGGGGCCACCATCGGCGCGAACGCCGTTCAGGCCACCGACCGTCGCGCGAACCCAGTCATCGTAGCTCCGACGCAGGCAGAAGCGGACCTGATACGGTTTGGCGAACGTGAGCGGCTTGAGTTCGCCCGCCTTGACGCGGCGTACGGCGCGCGCCGCTCCCACACGCAGTAGTCGGTGTACCACCGCAGGCGACAATCCTGCGGCGGCCGCACGCGAAAACACCGTCTTGACCGTGACCGTCTCGATCGGACCCAACATCTCGCGCGTTTCCGCCGTCAACGCGTCGTCGCCTGCGGCCAGCGCCATCGGCACGCCCATCTCGCCTCCTATGAACGCGGCAATGCCCGCCTCGTTCAGTACGTGCCCGTTCACCGTGAATGAGTCGAACGCGAAGTTGTGCGCAATCACACCAGGGCTTCCCGCGTTGGCGTGAGCGCCAACGATCATCATGGCGTCCACCATGGGATTGATCCCGGTGGACATGACGATTGGCTTGGGATATCCCCGGATGAGAATCGCCGCCGAGTCGAGCAGCTCGGGCAGCACGTTGCGGAACAGAGTGCCCCCGTGGCCCTCGTTCACGATGAACTGGGTTGCGCCGGCCGAACGCGCGCCTGCAATCAAGGCATTGACCTCGTCGGTGAGCTCCTGCCGGAACCGTTGGTGCTGCGGCGTACCACCCCTGTTCTCGGGGCGCATTTCGGTGGCGTTTCGCACCGCAGCCGCGAGGCCCTCCATGTCGGCAATGATGTAGACGGTGAATCCGCCTCGCTGCATGTCAAGCTCGAGCTTTTGACGCGCCAGCTGGTACTCGGTCACGCCGAAGTATGCCGCGGGCGGTGTCGTGTCGCGCGGAGCCGCCTGGACCGGTGGCGTGGCGGGTCGATCCTGCGCCGCGAGGATCCACGGCGCGATTGCGAGCGCGACCACAACCGTCCTCACGCGGGCGCTCACCGGAGCACCACGTCTTCGATGGCATCCAGCAAGTACCCCATCTCGCGGGCGCTGTTGGTGACGAGCCGAAACGTGCGATCGCCAACCCTTTCGAGCTTGAATTCCTGGAGTCCGGCGACCGCTGTGACCACGCTGTCTGCATAGCTTCGCCGCATCGTCAGTTCGATGCGGTACGGCCGCTCGAGCGTGAATGGCTTGAAGTCGCCGCGCAGCTCGCGCCGGACCGCCTCGGCCGCAGCGACCTGGAGCAGCTGACGCACATGCGCCGGGCTGTAGGTGATCGCTGCGCTTCGCCCGACGGCCCGCTTGACAACAACGCCGATCACACCATTGCCGAGCATCTGCTTCGTTTCCTCGACCAGCACGTCATCGCCGCTCACCATCGACACCGAGACGCCCATCTCACCGGCGATGAGCGCGTTGATGCCGACCTCATTGAGCGTGCGCCCGTTCACCGTGAACGCGTCGAACGCAAAGTTGTGCGCCATGACGCCGGGACTGCCGGCATTTGCGTGTGCGCCGGTGAACATGACGGTGCCAAAGGTGCTGTCGAGTCCGGTGATCATGAGCAGCGGCTTGGGAAAGCCGCGCACCAGGATCGCCGCGCTGTCAAGATCCCAGGGAAGCACGTTGGCGAAGAGGTTGCCGCCGTGCCCCTCGTTCACCACGAAGCTGCGCGCCCCGGCGATTCGCGCGCCGCGGATGGTGGCGTTCACCTCTTTCGTGAGCAGCAGGCGGAACCGGTCCCAGTAATCGGGGCTCGAGCGGTCACGGTAGGCAGCGCCCTCATTCCCGGCGAGAACCTCCCGGCTGTCCACCGCACTGCCCATGCCCTCCATATCCGGGACGATGAACACGCGGAATCCCGGCTGATGCGGGACGCGCTTCGCCCGAAATCCATCACGCGCGCTGGGAATGGGCCCCTGCGCACCGGCACCGATCGTCACAGTCGCCGCGAGCAGCAGGAGCAGGAGCAGGGTGATGCGTCGGTCCATTGTGGTCACCTCGTGTGGTCAACTCAGAACAAGCAGGCGGATCTCTGTCATTTCCTCAATGGCGTACCGCACACCCTCGCGGCCCATACCGGACTGCTTCACGCCGCCGTATGGCATGTGATCGACACGGAACCCCGAGACGTCGTTCACGATGATGCCACCGGCTTCGATCGACTCGAAGGCGTGCCAGATGCGGCGGATGTCATGGGTAAACACCCCAGCCTGCAAGCCGTACGGTGAATCATTCACCATGGCGATCGCCGTGTCGAAATCCGCATAGGGCCGAACGGTCGTCACCGGAGCGAATACTTCTTCACGATTGACCCGCATGTCACTGGTCGAGTCGAGGACGATCGCAGGCTCGAGCACCGCGCCCAGCCGAGTACCGCCGATCGCCACCCGGGCGCCATCCCGGACCGCCTCCGCGAGCCATGACTCGGCGCGCGCCGCGTTGGGCTCGTCGATCATCGGGCCCACATCGGTCCGGTCATCGAGCGGGTCACCAGTCCGCAGCGCGGCAACACCTGCCATGTACTTCGCAAGGAACGCGTCGTAGACGCACTCGTGCACCAGGATGCGCTGGACCGAAATGCACGACTGACCGGAGTACGTGTATCCGCCGATCACGCAGCGCTTCACAGCATGATCGAGATCAGCATCAGGCTCGATGAGGACGGCGGCGTTGCCACCCAGCTCGAGCATGACCTTTTTCATTGGCGCGCGCTGCCGGATCATCCATCCGACCCGCGCCGAGCCGGTGAAACTCACCATGCGGATCCGCGGATCGTCAAGCAGCGGGGCCGCGACCTCGTTGGTACACGGCAGGATGGAAAGGGCACCCGCCGGATATCCGGACTCGTGAATGATGTCGGCGAGCGCGAGCGTGGACAGCGGATCCTGCGGTGGAGGTTTGAGGATCATCGTGGCGCCGCAGGCAATGGCGGGCGCGAGTTTGTGCGCCGCGAGCAGTAGCGGAAAGTTGAACGGGGTGATGGCAGAGATTGGCGCCAGGGGAAACCGGCGCGTCAGGCCCCAACGTTTTTCGCCGTGCGCCATGAGGTCCATCGGCATGACCTCGCCGCCAATACGCTTGGCCTCCTCCGACCCCTGTCGGAAGACGAAGATCGTCCGGTCGATCTCCATGCGAGCGGCGGCCACCGGCTTCCCTGCCTCGGCGGCGAGCAGGCGGGCCAGCGCTTCCCGGCGCCCGGCGATGCCGGCTGCGATGCGGTCGAGCACCGCGGCGCGCGCGTGTGTCGGCATCGCGGCCGCAGCCGACGCGGTGGCAGCTGCTGCGTCAATCGCCTCGGTCACATCCGCCGGACCTGCCGCCGACGCCCGGCCGACGACCTCACCCGAGAATGGACTGCGAATCTCCCAGGCGTCCGCGCCTGAGCGCATGGCGCCTGCTAACAGATAGGGGTATGCGGCGGAGGAAGGCATCGTCCCAAACTACGCTCCTTTCGGTCCCGCAGGAATCAAAACAGAGCGCCTCACCGAGGTCCGCCATTGTAACGGGCACTGTTGCTGCGGGGTTGCTACTTGCACCAGCCCGACCCGACCGGTAGAATCTTGCCGTCGTTACACTCCCGATTCCAGTTCGCTACCCACCGTTCAGCCCTCCGAGGACTCGCGCATGAATTCCTGTTCGCGGCGCTCCGGTACCAGAATGGCGCTCGCCGCCGTCCTGACCATGCTCTGCCTCCCCCATGCCCTGTCGGCACAGGTCCAAGCCACAACAGGCATCATCCGCGGGGTGATCACGGACACCTTGGGGCGGCCGGTCGAGGGAGCAGTCATCACACTGCGGAATCGTGAAACGAACGCCTCGCGGACCCACTCGACCAACAATCGAGGCGCCTACGCGGCGTCGCTGCTGCGAGTAGGGACCTATGACGTCCAGGCGCGAGCAGTCGGGTTCACGGCGGTATCGCGGAGCGGCGTCACCGTCAGCCTTGGTCAGACCGCGGTGGTGGACTTCCGGTTGACGGGGCAGGTCACTCAGCTCACCGAGCTCACGGTGCAGGGCGCCAGACCGCTGGTGGAGCAGACCCGCGTGGCTGCGGCCACTCGGCTCGACACAGCCATCATGGCGGGACTGCCCAACAACGGACGCAACTTCCTGAACTTCGCGCTGCTCACGCCAAACACTGCCATCGTGCAGGGACCTGATGGCGACGAGCTGAGCGTCGGCGGCCAGCGCGGCATCCACAACAACGTGTCAGTGGATGGCGCCGACTTCAACAATCCGTTTTTCGGCGAGCAGCGTGGCGGCCAGCGTCCGGCATTCACCTTCAACCTCGACGCGGTGCAGGAAATGGTCGTCGTGGCACAGGGCGCGACTGCAGAGTTCGGACGCTCGAGCGGTGGGTTCGTGAACGTCATCACCAAGTCGGGTACCAATGAGCTTCGCGGATCGGCGCACTACTTCGGCAAGTACGACCCGCTGTCGGCCAACTACTCGCACTCCACGCCTGACGGCGCATTGTCGGGGTTCGCCCCCGACTATCGGCAGCAACAGTTCGGGTTCACCCTTGGCGGCCCGATCAAGCGGGACCGGGCATTCTTCTTCATCGCGTACGACCAGCAGGTGTACCGCGACGTCAAGCAGAAGGAGCGGCTCTCGCTGATTGATCCCGCGCTGCGCGCGTGGGTCGACACGGCGTATGGCGGCGCGCTCGCCGGAGACTTCGGCGAGATCCGCCGGACCAACGATGCCAACGCCCTGCTCGCGAAACTCGACTTCCGGCTGGGTTCGAACACCAACGCCACGTTGAAGTACAACTACACCAATTCGCGGCAGCAGAACGGCACGTTCGACGTCGACCTGTGGGGGCGGAGCGCGAATGGCCTCGAGCGCGACTATTCTCACGCCGTCAATGGCATCGTGTCCTCCCAGTTGGGTTCCTCGGTCGCGAACGAGTTCCGGTTTCAGTACTCGCGCGAAGATCGGCCTCGCGCGTACGAGGGGCCCGACAACCCCCGCACGAACCGCCCCTTCCCCGACACCGACATCTCGTTCACCGGGTTCCGGATCGGGTTGCCGTTCTTCTTGCCGATCACCGCACACGACACCCGGTTCCAGGTTCTCGACAACATCTCCAAGGTGAGCGGCAACCACCTGTTCAAGGTCGGATTCGAGTACAACCGGACCGAAGCAACCCAGACCTTTGTCGGCTTCGGCAACGGTCGAATCGCTTTCAGTTCTGTCCCGGGCTTCCTCAACTACGTGCGATTCGGCAACGGTTACGTCGAGTGCCAGGGCGGTGGCACCTCCACCACCGGGTCGTGCCCGGGTGGCGCAAACATCACCGGACCGGTGATCCTGTACCTGCAGGCGGCAGGGGTGAACGGCCTGAGTGTCGAAGAGGCCGGCACACAATCCATCCTGCAGCAGGAGCTCGCGTTCTTCATTCAGGACAGCTGGAAGCCGTCATCGAACCTGACGGTGGACTACGGCGTCCGCTGGGAAGCGCAGATTCAGCCGGACGTTATCACCCCGCCGAGCGACGTGTTCTTCGCGCCGTTCATCGGGAAAACCGTCACCAATTCGACCGGCACGTACGAGTTTCCGTCGGACGGAACGATTCCGTCCTACAAGAAGATGATCCAGCCGCGCTTTGGCGTGGCGTGGGACGTGAACGGCGACGCCCGGCAGGTGCTCCGCGGAAGCGCGGGCATCTACTACGCCCGGATTCCCGGGCTGAATCTGGCTGGCACCCGGAGCACCAACGGATCGCGGGGACAGACCATTTTCCGCAACAGCTCACTGATTCCGATCCTCGGACGCCCGCCAGCGTTCGGGGAGCTGCTGCCGAGCCCGACCGGTGGACCGTTCCAGCCTGGCGTGACCGTGGTGGACAAGGACTTCCAGAATCCACGGACGCTGTCCGCATCGGCGAGCTACGAGCGCGAGGTGGCAACCGGACTGACGATGTCGCTGGGTTACACGTTTGCCAAGACTGACCACCTGACTCGCTTCGTCGATCGGAATGCGGCGGTCTTCGGGTCGCCGTGGGCCACCGGGCTCGCGGGTGGTAACGGGCTCGGCGGTTTGACCACCGTGGAAAGTTCTGCCAAGTCGCAGTACCACGGGCTCACCGTTGGCCTCAAGGGCGCGCCAAGCGCCAAGCTGCAGTATCAGTTCAACTACACCTTGTCGTCTGACAAAGCGGACGACGACAACGAACGCGATCCGTTCTCGTTCCGGTACGTTCGTGCGGACAATCTGGAGCCGGAGTACAACTACAGCGACCGCGACCAGCGGCATCGCTTCAACGCGTGGCTCCTGGCGCAAATTCCTGGCGGCATCTACCTGAACAACCGGGTCTCACTCTACTCGGCGCAGCCGACGTCGGAGAAGTGCATCAACAACGTACCGAGCGGCGAGCGGGCCACGCTGCCCGCAGACCGGCTCTGCGCCAATGGCACGATTCTCAAGCGGAACACGATACGGAAGGACAATGCCTACGCCTCGTGGGACCTCCGGATCTCGAAGCCATTTGCGGTCGGCGGCAACATGCTCGAAGCGGTGGTTGAGGTCTTCAATGTCACGAATTCAGACAACTTCCGGGACCCGGCCGCAGGAGGCCTCTTCCTGAACTTCGATGGCACTATCCGCAGCGGCCTCGGCGAGCCGCGCCAGGCCCAGGTGGGCATTCGGTACGTGTTCTAGTCACCCACACCAGCAGGAACGAACGGGTCCGGCTTGCGCCGGACCCGTTCTGCTTTCGCCAAGGGTTCAGAGCCGGCTGCCGGAGGCCTGATCGAACCAGTGGCACCCCTCCTGAAGGATGGAACACGCCATCACGCTCTCCAGACGCGGCGACACGCCGGCGTCGACGCGGAGGGTGATCGGGACGCTTCCGGCGCGCACGGTAACGAGCGACTCGTAGCCCAACGGTTCGACCCCTTCGACGACGGCGTCAAAGCCCGGCTTGCCCGGTACCGGCCGAATCGCTTCGGGCCGGACTCCGAGTACAACCGGGTCCGCCGGGACGCGTGCTGGAACCTGTGCATCGGGAACATCCACGGCGAGACTTCCATCTGCCGACACGAACCGGATGCCATCGCTCCGTACCAGGCGACCTGCGATCTGATTCATGGGAGGACTGCCAAGAAAACCAGCCACGAACAGGTTGGCCGGGCGATTGTAGATGTCGAGCGGACTCCCGATCTGTTGCACGCGCCCCGATTGCATCACCACGATGCGGTCCCCCAGCGTCATCGCTTCCACCTGGTCGTGGGTGACGTAGAGCGTCGTCGTCCCGAGTCGGCGGCGCAGCGCGGCGAGTTCCCGGCGCATTTGCACGCGCAGTTTCGCATCGAGGTTTGAGAGCGGCTCATCGAACAGAAACACCTCGGGCTGTCGCACGATGGCCCGGCCCAGGGCCACTCGCTGTCGCTGCCCGCCAGACAGCTGTTTCGGCTTCCGCTGCAGCAATTCATCAATCCCGAGCATATCGGCCACCTCGCGCACTCGCGCATCGACATCGTGGCGGGATTGCTTCCGGAGCGTCAAGGCGAACGCGAGGTTGTCGCGAACGCTCATGTGAGGATAGAGCGCGTAATTCTGGAAGACCATGGCGATGTCCCGATCGCGAGCCGGCACGTTGTTGACGATTCGATCACCGATCCGGATCGTGCCCTGGGAGACCGACTCAAGTCCGGCGACCATGCGAAGCGTCGTCGTCTTGCCACAGCCGGAGGGACCGACGAGCACAAGGAATTCTCCCTGCTTCACGTCAAGGGTCACGTCGTGCACCACCACATGATCCGTGGAGCGGTCTCGG
>JANMSC010000167.1:0-3030 GCA_031388885.1 Gemmatimonadales bacterium
CGTGTCGGTATCAGGATCGTAGCGGTCGACCCGGGGCACGTCGATCGGCGCTGGATCGTGGCCTTCATTGCCGCCGATGGCATACAGCTTTCCACCCAACGCGACCGTGCTGAGGTGCCCACGGGGCGCGGGCAGCGGCGCACGCGACTGCCAGGCAGCGTCTCCGATGACCAGTGCCCAATGGTTTGGCGAGTCGGTGTTGCGATCAGGAAGCCAGCCGCCGAAGTAGTGCAGCGTGTCACCGAGGGCAACGAGCGCGCCACCGCCACGAGGTGCGGGGAGCGGAGGGCCCTCGCTCCATCGATCGGCGCGCGGGTCCCAGCGCCACGTGCGCGCAGTGGTTGGCCCTGGATGGTCTCCCTCAAACCCGCCCACCATCCAGACTGTGTCGCGCACCACGACCGTATTCGCATGGGTGACCGCGACGGGCATGTCGTTGCGGCGTGACCATGTCCCCGTGTTGAGATCAAGTGCGTCAACCCGGTTGGTGGCCTTCGGGTCTGCTGTCCAGAATCCACCGAACACGAACAATGTGTCGCCGATCACAGCGCGCGCAATTTCGTAGCGCGGCAGATCGGTCGTCGTGAAGTCGGTCCAGCCCATGATGGCTTGCGGTGGGCGGTTCAGGAACCGCTCGAGGCGCTCGATCGGCCAGCGGCGTCCGACCACAAACCCCGCTGCGACCGCGATCGCGCCGCCAACCAGGGCAACGATCACCAACCGCAATACGTTGCCGCGACGAGATTCAGTCATCGCCTCCCCTCAATGGATGGGCAACGCGAAGGCCTGCAGCATCGCCCCGCGTCCTTCACCGGTCGCGACGACAACGTACTGCCTCCCGTCGCTTGCACGGTAGGTCATTGGATTGCTGTACCCCACGGCGCCGAGTGGCACAGACCACCGTGTCGCGCCGTCGCGCGCGTCAATGGCATAGAGCGTCTCCCCGCCTCCAGAAATGAAGACCAGCCCACCACGCGTCGCGACGCCACCGGGTGCACCGGCGACGCCGAGGGGCGGCAGGTTCAGCCCACGCAGGTCGGGATGAGCCCGCACGCGGGGCCGATCGCCGATGGTGACCTGCCAGCGATGTTTGCCCGAATCGAGATCGATTGCGGTGAGGGTCCCGTACGGCGGCTTCGAGATTGGTATCGACGCCCCTGCTCGTGGCCTGCCATACCAGGCGCGCCAGGGCCGAAGCCGCATCTGCAGCGGGGCGTACGGTCCGTGTCTCGGGTCGAGCTGAAAGTCGACCGGGGAGTCCGCCGCGACAAGCCTGCCGAGAACGGGCAAGTTCGTTGCCTTGACGAACACCAGGCGCCGCTCGGGATCAATCGCTGTGGCACCCCATCCCGCACCGCCAATCCAGCCTGGCATGACGATCGTCCCCTCAACCGACGGTGGCGTGAACATCGGCCCGACGCGGAAGCTATCAATCAGCGCCAATGCCTGACGCCGAATCGCGGGGGTGAAGTCGACCACGTCATCACGGGAGAATCCCTGGCGCGCAAACGGCGTTGGCCATTCAGGCATTGGCTGCGTCGCCGACGCAACCTCGCCGGGCACGTCGCTCGCACCCACGGGGCGCTCTGGCATCGGCCAGAGCGGCTCACCGGTGGTCCGATCAAAGGCGTAGAGATACCCCGTCTTGCCAGCAAGCACGACCGCGGGCACGTCAACACCGCCACGTCGCATCATCACCAGCGCGGGCGGGCCGGCAGGATCGTAGTCCCACAGACCATGGTGCACGAGCTGCTGGTGCCACACGAGGCGACCAGTGCGCGCGTCCAGACACACAACGGATTCGGAGTACCGGTTGTCGCCGGGACGGGCTCCACCGTACCAATCATTGCTCGCCGCACTCACGGGCAGGAACACCAGCCCGCGCGCGGTGTCGAGCGAGAACGGTGCCCACACATTGGCGTGGCCGGTTACGTCGGCGGAACCGCCGCCCCAACTCGCTCGCGCCGGATCGCCAACCGCTGGCACCGGATCCCAGCGCCATATCCTCCGGCCGGTCCGCACATCGAAGGCCTGCACGTCGCCGGGCGGATCCCGCTCAAAGATCAGGCGATCAGCAATGGCGCTCCCGACGATGACGATATCGCCGAAGACCACTGGCGGGGAGGTCGAGCCCATATGCAGTCGGTTGACCGGCCAACGGAGATCCACCGACAGGTCGACGCGGCCACGATTGCCGAATTCGCCGACCGGCACGCCGGTGGCGGCATCGAGCGCGATGAGCTGCCACCGCGTGGCGATCAGTACCCGACGCGATCCATCCCCGGTCCAGAGCGCGACTCCGCGATGCACGAATCCGGCATGATCATCGCCGATGATTCCCGATCGAGTTGCGCCGGGATCGAATGCCCAGAACTCACGACCCGTTCGGGCGTCGAGGGCGATCACTCGATTGTATGGTGTGCTCAGGAACAGTGTGTCACCAACCATCAACGGCGTCGCCTCAAACTTGCCCGGTTCGAGACGGGCGCCGGTGGCGCGATCTTCGATGCCGATCTCACCAGTTCGCCAGGTCCACGCGCGTCGCAGGCGCACGACGTTCTCTGGGGTGACGTCATCCGCGGCCGACCAGCGCAGCGAGGCAGCATCACCGGCATATGCGGGCCATTCGATCCGTTGAGCGGGATCTGGCGTTGGGGCCGGAGCCGGGTCGCACGCGATCAGCATGGCCGCGACCACACTCGTCAGGTAGCGGCGCGAGATCGGAATCACGTGGTGCGCCTCCGCGAGACAGCTTGGGCCAGCAATTCAACCGGAATCTGGTCGATCCCGCCGCAGGCGCTAGGGAGTGATCAACGACTCGCCGAACAGCACGCGCCAGAGAAACGCCCTGGGTTCGGTTCCTTCAAACACGATGCGTCCCCCGGCCCGCGCGATCGCTTCGCGCAGTGCATCGGACTCCTGCGGGATTGCGTGGGCGCCAAACAGCCACGCCGATGCACCCACGGCACGGAGACGTCCGACCTCGACGTCCCCCCAACCTGCATCAGGTGCTGCAGTGAGGTAGTCACG
>JANMSC010000190.1:0-4200 GCA_031388885.1 Gemmatimonadales bacterium
GCGCCCTCATCGCCGTCGCCTGCTACGTCCACGGCGTGCCCCTCCTCTTCCAGGCCCTGCTTCAGGAAGCGGGCCGCCTTGGGGTCGTCCTCGACCACGAGAATGCGCATCGGTCTCTCGTTGCATGACGGTGATGGTGCCCGTGGCCCCGAAGTCCGCACCAAAACGTGGTATCGGACCCTGACGCTCGCCAGCCGGCGCCTCGAAGCTCAACAGATCTTAATGTGTCGTTGAGCATCTGATAATCTGGTCGAGTGTACTTCTTCACCAATCTGGCGTCTGGCGCAAGGACGTCTGCGGCAGTGAAACCGTACCCCATGGTGACCACATGCTCCAAGCACGCTGGTGTCGTCGGATCGCAATTGTCACCGGAGGCGCTGCGCTCGCGTTCCTCGGCAACGCCCCGATCGCGGCGGCACAGATCGACTACCGCAATCTGGATGACGAACGCCCGGTGTTCACCGAGGATGCGTATCCGATCGAACGCCACGCCTTCGAGCTCCTCCTTCCCTACCGGTACGAGTCGGAAGCGGGTGGCGGGAGGGTGCACAGCAGCGTACTCGAACTCGGGTACGGCATCTTCGACAATGCCCAGGTGGGCGTGCATGTGCCGTTTGCCGTCGTGGACGAAGGCCAGCTCAAGGAATTCGGCCTCGCCGGCGTACAGCCCTTCCTCCTGTACAACTTCAACACCGAAGGACCCTGGCTGCCAGCCCTGGCCCTCCGTGCCGACCTGAGCCTCCCGGTTGGGGCGCTCGGCGGTAAGGGCACACGGGGAACGATCCGCGCCATCGCGACACGCAGCTGGGGACTGATCCGGCTGCACCTCAATGCGTTGCGCAGCTTCGGCCCGGAAGAGGAGCTTTCGGTCGCGGAACCGGCGCGTCGCTGGACCTACAGCGCCGCGGTCGATCGCACGATCCTGCGCCGCAGCATCCTGCTGGTCGGTGAGGTCGTGACTTCGCGAGCCGTGGCCGATGCGCCGGTCGAGGTGAATGCGGGCCTTGGCATGCGGTGGCAGTGGACGCCGACGATCGTGCTCGACGTCGGCGTCAGCCGGCGCTTGCGCGAGACCGGGCCCGATATCGGCCTGACCCTCGGATTTTCTCACGCCTTTGCGGTGCGCGGGCTCATGCCCTCGGGTTCGCGCTGACATGGAGTCGATCATGACCTTGCGCAACGCAGTGCTCGGCACGCTGGCAGCATTTGCGCTCCACGCACCGCTTGCGGCGCAGCAGCGCGATGAGCAGTTCTACTATCCCGGCGAGTTCAATTGGCAGTTTCTCAAGAACTACCCCGAGGCCGCCAAGCTGTTCAACGCGTTCGACTACGGTCACGCGGTGCTCTACGAACGGTTGTTCCAATACCAAGGCCGCCCCGGTGAAGCACTGGAGAAAGAGTATCAATACCTCACGACAGACCTTCTGATTCGCCCGCCGAAGTTCGCGATCGCCGAGGAGGCCGTGATGCCGCGCTACGCGAAGGTGGCGTGGCGCGCGAAGCAGATGTTTGACTGGGCGCACATCCTGCACCGCCAGATTTACGATGTCTACGCCGACGACCGCTTGACGCCCACGGAGCGGGACAGCACCATCGAGCGACTCACCGATTACTACCTGGCCCGGAAGGAGTACGCGTTTGCGGATCAGCCCAAGTCGATGGCGTTGATGGACGACCAGTACTTCAGCCAGGTTTTCCGGAAGCGCTACGAGAAGTTCAACGGGCTCATCTGGGCGTACCACTGGCTTCAGGTCGGGTTGTACGAGCCGTTCATCGAGGGTAACACGAAGGCAGCGAAAAAGGCGGGGGTGCAGGCGACGCTGGCGCGGTTCTGGTCGATGCTCGAGGATGCACCGTCGCGCTTCCCCCGCAACATGCCGATGACGCCTGCGATCGCGCCGAAGTTCACGGCGGCGCATCCGCGCGCGGCGATCATCTTTGACAACCTCCACATGACCCATGACATCATCTCGGACATCCTGAGCGCCGACACCATCCCGCCGGGTCGCAAGGCCGACATGATCAACGAACAGCTCGACATGCTGCAGGACACCACCCGCGATGTCATCACCCTCGACGAGTGGCGCAACATGCACGAGATGATGGGCGGCGTCGGCGCAATGGGTGGACCCGCGACCGACCTGCTCAAGGACGTGCCTGCGGCGTCAACGCCGGCGCACCCAGCGGGCCATGCCATGCCCGCGGCGAGTCGAGACTCGGTCATGCCGGCCATGCCAGGCATGGGGAACAAGGACCGTGGAATGGCAGCTCCGCCGACTGTTGGGCGCCCGGCTGCACCGAAGCCACCCGCCGTGAAGAAGCCCGTCGCGGCGAAACCGGCAGCACCGAGGCCGACCGCGCCGAAGGTCGTTCCCAAGGATTCAATGAAGTCCATGCCCGGAATGAAGCACCCGTGAACATCGTGGGTGCGGTTCGCTGGCAGCCGTGGCACAGCCGCACGTGGATCCTGGTCGGCCTCCTCATGGTCGGGTCAGCGCAGGTCGCCTCGGCGCACCCTGTCTTGAAGCGGTCGGTTCCTGCCGCGGGCGACACGCTGCGCGAGTCTCCGCGCCGGCTGACGCTCCTGTTCAGCAAGTCCATCGCAGTTTCGCTGTCTACGGTCGAACTCGTTGGGCCCGACGGACGTCCGCGTGCGCTCGGCCCGCTCGCGTTGACCGGCACGGTCGGTTTCACGACGACGATTGCTGACCCCCTCGCGCCGGGCGCTTACGAAGTGCGCTGGAAAACGGCCGGCGCCGACGGCCATCCGGTCCGCGGCCGCTACTCGTTTGTCGTCGCGACACCTCCGGCGCCTCCGGGCGGCGCATCGAACCTCGTCATGCCGGAACACCATCCCGCGGAAACATTTCCGCAGCAGATGAACGGATTCGGTGTCGAAAGTCCGACCTATGTTGCGATCCGGGCCATCACGTACGCTGTGCTCATTGCGCTGCTCGGTGTTGTCGGCTTCCAGTTACTGGTCCTCCGCCCCGCGCGTCGGCGCCTCGGCCACGACGCCCTCGCGTTCGGCGACGCCGCCATGAGGCAGAGCACCGCATTGGGTGTCGCCGCAGCGGCCGGTCTGGTGCTCGTGGGAATGGGGCGGCTCGCCGCACAGGTCTACGCGATGATTGAGCCTGGGAGCCCGCCGGACTGGGCGACCGTATCGGCCGTCGTAACCGGAAGCACGTGGGGGCTGGGTTGGCTCCTTCAGGTCGTCGGCGGTCTTGCGGCGCTCGGCGGATTCTGGCTCGCGCGGCGCGGTGCAACTGGTGCCCTGGCCGCCGCATACGTCGCGGTCTTCGCCGTGGCATTCTTTCCGGCGCTGTCCGGGCACGCCGCGGCCGTTGAACGATTCAGCGTGCTACCGATTGTCGCCGACGGCGTGCATGTGCTCAGCGCCGGCGGCTGGCTTGGCACGTTACTGGTGATGATGCTCGTCGGCATTCCCACCGCGGTTGGAACGGACGGTATCGACCCCGGACGCGTGGTAGTCGCACTCGTCAATGCGTTCTCGCCCGCGGCCCTCGTCTTCGCTGGTCTGGCCGTCGTGACGGGGGTGTTCGCCGCGTGGCTGCACCTTGGCAGCCTGCCGGCGCTGTGGACGAGTGGTTACGGGCGGACGCTCCTGCTCAAACTCGGCGTCGTCTCGCTCGTGGCGTTGACCGGTGCGTACAACTGGCGTAGGGTCCGTCCCTCACTCGGCACCGAGGAAGCAACGCGGCGATTGAAGGTGTCGGCCACGACGGAACTCGTCGTTGCCGCGGTCGTCATCATGATTACTGCAGTGCTCGTCGCGACACCGCCGCCGATGGAGCCGTGAGACAACCGCGAGATCAACATTCCTTAACCAGCCGTTCATCCTTGCATCACCGTCCACACACTAGTTTTCCAACCGCTAGTTCGAACCACAGGGTTTCGCGAGGTCGTGTGGGGCGTGCGCAGGGAGGCAAGTGGTGCTCAGTAAAATCAGTCGCCTGACGAGCATGACATTGCTGGGGTTGTGGCTCGAGACCTCCGCTCTCTCGGGCCAGACGCCGACGGACAGCGCTGGCCCACGCCTGACACTCGCCGAGGTGTTCCGGGTGCTCGACACCGCGAGCCCGCGCCTCGACGCCGCGCGGCAGATGGCGCGTGCGGCCGACGCCCGCATCAAGCCAGTGAGCACGCTGCCGGATCCGCAATTGCAGTTCGGACTGA